>OMSV01000011.1 GCA_900290385.1 Syntrophobacter sp. SbD2
CGCAACAGCCGCTGGATCATTAAGGCAACCTGTTCTTTGGCCGCTCTGCCGTATCCGGCTACGGACTGTTTTATCCTGAGTGCGCTATACTCATGAATAGAAAGCCCCAAGCTGGCTCCTGCCAGGATTACAGCCCCTCGGGCCTGCCCGAGGCTCAATGCGCTTTTTACGTTTTTTGCGAAAAAGACCTCTTCGACCGCCATAAATTCAGGGCCGTATTCCCGGATCGCACCCTTGATTTCTTCGAAGATGATTTTCAGGCGCTCGGAAAGCGGGCGGGCAGCCGGCAGTTTCACGGTCCCGTGGTGGATATAGTTCAGCCGGAAGCCATCTCCCTCCACGATGCCGTATCCGGTATAGCGCGACCCGGGATCTACCCCAATTGTTCGTATCATTTCCTATTCCAGCGACTCTATGATCTGGTCCGGAATATCGAAGTTTGCGTAAACATTCTGGACGTCATCGGAGTCCTCGAGGGCATCCATGAGCCTCAGGAGTTGTTGAGCGGTTTTGGGGTCCTCAATTCGAACCGTGGTTTGCGGGGACATGGTGATTTCCGCCAGTTCGTATTTGAGCTCCCTGTCGTCGAAAGCCGCCTTAACGTTTAAGAAATCCTCGGGCGAGGTAATGACTTCGAACTGGTCCTCCTGGTCTTTCACATCTTCTGCGCCCGCTTCGAGCGCCAGTTCAATGAGTTGTTCCTCCGGCATTGCTTTCTTGTCGAAAACGATGCTCCCCTTTTTATTGAACATCCAGGCGACACAACCAGCCTCTCCAAGGTTTCCGCTGTTTCTGCTGAAAATGTGCCGGACTTCGCTTGCAGCCCTGTTCCGATTGTCGGTCATGATGTCGACAAGAACGGCCACCCCGGCCGGTCCGTATCCTTCGTACGCAAATTCCTCGTAGTTCACGCCCTCGAGTTCGCCCGTGCCCTTCTTTATGGCCCGGTCGATGTTATCTTTGGGCATGTTCTCGGCCTTTGCGGCCAAAAGTGCGGCCCGGAGCCGTGGATTGCCCTCAGGGTTTCCTCCTCCCATACGGGCCGCCACCATTAACTCTTTTATCAATTTCGTAAAGACCTTACCGCGCTTGGCATCAGCCGCCCCTTTTTTGTGTTTGATGGTTGCCCACTTCGAATGACCTGACATGAAAGCCTCATGCTATGTCTTTTTCAGATTCATGGCAAGTATATAGATTTCCCTGCTCTGTTTTCTAGTGGCCTCGGGTCTTATTGCCCTGGTCTGGCCGAATTCTTTTTTGAGTTGAGCCAGCAACTGGTGAAACTCCGACCCATGAAATATCTTGGCCAGAAAAGTCCCTCCGGGCTGCAGCGCCCAGAGGGCTATTTCGAATGCACGCTCAAAAAGAAGCGCCGAACGGGCGCTGTCGGCCACCTTTATGCCGGAGGTAGCCGGGGCCATATCGCTAAGCACAACGTCGAAAGGGATATAGTCGCGCAGGGCTGCTTCAACGAATTCACGGTCAAAGATATCGCCCTGCAAAGTCACTACGCGGTTTGGAAACGCGTGTTCGATCGGCTTCAGGTCGATCCCCACTATGAGGCCGGACTGTCCTACAACCCCTCTGGCGAGTTGAATCCATGAGCCAGGGGCCGCTCCCAGGTCAAGGACCCGGCATCCCGCCCGTAATATCTTATATTTTTTCTGGATCTCTTCGAGTTTATATACAGCCCTCGCAAGGTAATGTTGCTTCTTTGCCTTGAGAAAGTAGTGATCCTGGACCGTAAAAGCCATTGCGTCCGCCTAAGGATTTGAATTATTTCCTTAAATTGCTTCTATAGCGGAAAATCGACAGTTTGTAAACCTACCATTCTTAAAAGCCGACAACATCAACAAATCGATGGGGATGGGAGACTACAGCAAACCTTCGAGTAACAGGGTCTCTACTTTTTTTCCCTATCCTTTTTTATGCGCATATATTATGATATGTTGCAGTAAAGGAGAGCAAACATATGAGGATTACAGTCAGCATTCCTGATACCTTGAATGAGAACCTGAGGCGGGAGGCCTCCAATCGCGGCGTCTCGGTCTCGCGCCTGGCCAGTGAAGCTTTGAGTCACTACATTCTCGATTCGAGAAGAAAGGCCCTTGGGAGAAAAGTCCTGGAACTCGCCGGGGAGGCGAGCGTATCTGAGCAAGTGGATTCCATCCTGGATGAAGGCAGGCGCGATGATAGGGCTTGATACGGGTTTTTTCGTCGAACTTCTGCGCGGCGGCCCTCAAGCCGTAGCCCTTTGGGGGCAACTAATAGAGGGCGAGAAGGAGGCGCTAGTCTCCTGCCTCACACTCTTCGAGATCGAGCGGCTCGCCTTGAAGGGGGCAATATCAGGGGCCGAGGTCCTGCTCGAAGGCATCCAGGCAGTCTGCCGGCTTCATTGGATACACACACCGGAGCTGCTTTCCCAAGCTGCTCGCATAAGCCACGGGCTTGGGATTCCCGCATTCGACTCGCTCATCCTTGCAGCCTTTCTCGCCGAGAACGTCACGGCCGTGTACACTACCGACTCCCATCTTGAATCATACCTGAAAAAGGGGATTGAAATCGTCAGGCTCTAAGCGACAGGCCGCCACGCTTTCATCCAGCCCGTGGCCTGGCCTTAACGCTTTATCGGCCCAATGCGAACGCGCGTGCGGGATGGAGGAGCAAACAGATGGAAAAAACAATCCGGAGCAGAAAACTTACACTTGTCCAGGGCGATCTTACGGAACTGGCGGTGGATGCAATCGTCAATGCCGCCAACTCAGGTCTTCAGCTAGGGGGCGGCGTTGCCGGCGCCATCCGTACCAAAGGGGGGCCGAGCATTCAGGAGGAGTGCAACCGGATAGGCCCGATCAGGGTGGGCGAGGCCGTCGTTACCGGCGGCGGCAATCTTAAGGCATCCTACGTGATTCACGCAGTTGGTCCGTCGTACGGCGAGGGCGACGAGGACGAAAAGCTGCGGAACGCAACCCTCAACAGCCTCAAGCGCGCAAGTGAAAGGGGAATGAAATCCATTGCATTTCCAGCCATCAGTACCGGTATTTTCGGCTTCCCCAAGGACAGGTGCGCCCACATCATGCTCAAAACCGTTTCAGAATTTCTGGAAAGCCAGGAAACTAATTTGGAAAGGGTAATCCTGTGTCTATGGTCCGGAGACGACCTTGAGTTGTTCGAGAAAACTCTAGGTGAAGTGACGATTGGCTCCTAAGAGGTGAGGGGTCGATGTCATCTCCAGCCGGCATCCTGTTATTGTAATATTCAGGCGAGGATATTTTACGGGATTCTGAACAATGCCGGAAGTATGCGGGCTTCATGCAGCTTTTGAATCAGTTGCACTGCTCCATAAATCCATATGAAATAACTGGCGTCCAAGAGCGCTTTTCTTAGTTGCTTCGTTTTGATCATGCAAGTGTCGGGTTCCGAGTAAAGCGACATGTTGGGCAAAAATCTGGGCACCCGTTCCATGTACGATTGAAATTGCCGGCCGTGCAGCGCCTTCATACCCGCTTCCTCCCCACGGATTATGAAAGGGAAATAAAGCCCGAATGAGAGCGTGAACAAAGCGACAATCAGAAGGCTTCCGGAAGCGAGCCCGATCCCTGCGGCGCCGATCAGGCTGAACAGGTAGAGCGGATTCCGTGTTACCGAGTAAGGTCCCAATTCCACCAGGGTGCTTGTCTTATGGCCGGAAATGAAGATAGAACTCCAGACCCTGCCAAAAGCGCAGACTATGACGCAGGCAAGGCCCGCGAAATCAATGAGGCTCTGCCGAAGAGCGTTGTCAATTCTGTTGCCGCTTACCATCAGCAGCAAAAAGACTAACAGGGCGAACAGCCGCGTGTGAATGATTCGAACTTTCGAATTTGATCCCGCGCCAAAAAAGGTCACTTCTTCAATTCCATCAAGCAAGTCCAAGACCGTTTTTTTCTCGAGTCCGCCGAAACTTATGACAGGATGACTGCATATAGAAAACAGGAGAGGAAAACAAGTAAATTTCGTCGAACCTTGATTTTGTAAACCCATCTTTCAGACGGTGTAGAATTCGGCGTCCCCTGCCGGAGGAAAATGGTTGACTTTCTATAGTAATCTATTTATTAAGCATTGGTTCCACCGCCCAAGAACGGAATGAAGGACGTTGCCAGCTCTTATTTGCGCTCCTTTTCAGGCTCCTCACACAGATCAAGACGCCCGGTTCCATTCAGTCGGGCATTTCCTCGTGTTGAATGCGTCGGATGCATCCCAGTGGAACCGGGCATTAACCATGAGAGCTTTTCACGCGCACCCGAAGGAAATCACTTTCGGCCCGGCAGGAAAGAATCCCAAGGTTTTGGCTCAAAACAGGTAAAGTCTTTTCGGATATGTGTTCCGCCGATTGGGGTTAAGGCAGCGCTCAGTGGCCTTAATCAGCTCGCGGATTAACGTGAACTCGACTATCAAGCAGGAGGCTGACCTTGACATTTCAACCATCAAAGCAGGTGTATTCGGGAAAGATCAGGGAGGTAACCCTTGGAAGCGGAGACAAAGCAATTACGGTTGGAGGGAAAGGGGTCTATTCCTTCCATTCGTTCGAGGGTTCCATCCCGAATGCTCCCAGGATCGCAATGGAGGTCTGGGACAAAGATCCGACCGAGGACTGGTCCGAGGCGGCCAAGGCGCCCTTTAGCGGCGTGCTTGGCGATCCGGCGGCCTGGGCGCGCAAGTGCATAGAGGACTACGGGGCCGAGATGATCGTGGTCCAGACGAAAAGCGCCGATCCGAACGGTGACAACCGGCCGGCCGCCGAGGTAGCCGCGACGGTTAAAAAGGTGGTGGACGCCGTTGATGTGCCCGTAATCGTCTGGGGTGTAGCCAATCACGACAAGGACATCGAGGTGATGAGGCACGTTGCCGAAGGTTGCTCGGGCCGAAGAATCGCATTATGTCCGGTGGAAGAAGGTGACTACAAGCAGATTGGGGCTGCATGCCTGGGCTACAAACAGGTGACTGTCGCTTCAACCCCCATTGACGTAAACTTGGCCAAGCAGCTCAACATCCTGCTCGGAAACCTTGGGGTAAGTTCTGACGACATGGTAATCGACCCGACGACGGGGGGGCTTGGATACGGACTGGAATACACCTACTCGGTCATCGAGCGCATCGAGCAGGCTGCACTCACCCAGGAAGACGATAAACTCCAGCAGCCAATTATCGCCAATGTGGCCAACGAGACGTGGAAGTGCAAGGAGTCCAACCTTAGTGCCGAAGAAGCTCCGGAGCTTGGAGATGCCTCCAAACGCGGTGTTTTGATGGAAGCAATTACAGCCGTTAATCTTTTAATCGCCGGGGCTGACGTTGTGGTTTTGCGCCACCCTGAAGCGGTAAAGCTGGTGAGAAACTATATAGCCAAAATGATGTAATCTTGCGGAAAATCGGCTGCGCAAGTGATTTATTGGTGAAATGAACCTCCCCAGGAAGGGGAAAAGAGGTGCTACATGTCTGATGAGAAGAAACCAGTTGCAATCGTAGAAGAAAAGAAGGCGAAAAAAGTAGACTTTCGAGAGATGACCACGTGCCAGACCACTCTCCAGATGCTCAAAGTGCTGGAAGCCGATGGGCATGAATCCATGTTCACCCGCGCTGCGGACATGAAGCCATGTCCCATCGGTGCCGACGCGGCATGTTGCAAGCACTGTTTTATGGGCCCCTGCCGCCTTAACTCCAGGGACCCTTATGCCAAGGTCGGAGTCTGTGGGGCGACCATCGACACCATCGCCGCCCGGAACTTCGCGCGCAATGTTGCCGCCGGCGGGGCCGCTCATACCGACCACGGCATGGGCATGCTCGATGTTTTCCGCGAAGTGGTGAACGGGAGAATCTCTCATTTCAAGATTCAGGACGAAACCAAGCTCAAAAATGTGGCAGATAGCATCGGGATCGCTACAGAGGGCAGGTCGGTCAAAGACATTGCCAACGACCTCTATGCGGAACTGGAACGGACATATACGCAGGTCGAGGGGGAAATTCCCTTCATGAAGCGCGTTCCCCCGAAGACCCTGGAGGTATGGCGCAAAGCCGGGATCGTTCCGCGCGGCGCGATGCGGGAAATTATGGAGCTGATGCACCGCACCCATATGGGTGTTGACCAGGACTATAACAACATCGTAAAGCAGTGCTCTCGCACAGCCCTTGCCGATGGGTGGGGCGGCTCCATGGTTGCAACCGAAATTTCGGATATCCTCTTCGGCACTCCTTCACCCAGGGTGGCCGGTGTAAATATGGGGTTTCTGAAGGAAGACCAGGTAAACATTGTGATTCACGGCCACGAGCC
>OMSV01000028.1 GCA_900290385.1 Syntrophobacter sp. SbD2
GGCCACCCCGGCCTGCGACGCCTCGCCGTTCTGCCGGCGGTCCCGGTCCTCAAGCCCGCCCGCCATAAGCCGGGCAATTCCCTCGATGTCAGTCCCTCCGGTGTCCAGCGTGGCCGCGAGGCTTCCTCCTCTTAGCACGGTGATTCTGTCCGCGACCGAAAAGACTTCGGCAAGCCTGTGGGTAATGAAAAGAATGCTGCGCCCGCCCGCGCGAAGGGCTTTCATCAAGTCGAGAAGCTTCTCCGTTTCTTCCGGGGACAGGAGGCTTGTAGGTTCATCGAGGATCAGAATTTCCGCCCCCCGGTAGAGCATCCTTACAAGTTCTATCTGCTGCCTCCGGGCGAAGGGGAGTTCTTTTGCCCGCCGGTCCAGCTCCAGACGGAAGCCCAGGGAGTCCTGTATCCGGTTGACTTGTTCCCTGGCCGGGCCGGTTCTTATGACCCCCGCAAAAAAAGAGGGCCATCGTGTTTCGCAGCCGGCAATGATGTTTTCGAACACCGAAAGCTGAGGAAAGAACAGTATATCCTGGTGGACCATTCCGATACCGGCCCGGACGGCTTCACGCGGACTACGGAACGAGACTGGAGTTCCCCGCAGGATTATGGACCCTGAATCGGGCTGCAGCCCGCCGAAAAGCACGTTCATAAGGGTGGTTTTCCCGGCCCCGTTTTCCCCCACAATGGCGTGGATCTCTCCCCTGGCTATTTCGAGGGAAATGTTGCGGTTCGCATAAAAGCTGCCGAATTTCTTGTAGATATTTCGGACTTCAATGAGCGGGGCTTGGGAACCGGGACCGCCAGCCTGGATCTCGACGCTCCGCGAGGCGGGCTGTTCGCCAGGATGGCGAGTTATTCGGGCCGGGGGCAGTGAATGATTCATGGAGTTTATCCCAAAAAGCTATTCACCGCAGAGTCACAGAGGGCGCGGAGAAAAACCATTGAACGAACAGGCGAAACTAAAAGCCGGGTTACTGTTTGCTTTCCGTTTTCTTTTCTCTGTGCGTCCTCACAAAAGATCGGACGCGAACTTGAAGCATTCAACATGGGTAGAAATGTTCAACGCGAACCCGAAAATAGTGAGGGTTCCTCTGCGTCTCTGCGGTGAGAGTTTTTGTCCTTGCCTGGTGAAGTCATGCTAATGTCACAGCTCCGGCGGGGCAAACGAATCCACCTCGGCATACCGCTTTGGAACGGTCAGTTTACCGTTTTGGAGAAGATTTTTCGCCTTTTCTATGCGTTGTAGATCCGCCGGGTCGAAAAGCTGCCTCGAATACTTCATCTCGGTTATGTCTATCGCCCCGTCGGAGGCGCCCAACCAGCGATGTCCGCCCTGGAGACGGCCTTCAACCGCGTCCCGGATCGCACCATAGACCGCGACGTCCATCCTCTTGAGAGCGCTGGCAAGTACCCGGCCCGCAATTTCCGCGTCCTGGTCGAGGTCTTCGGCGACCATGTAAACGCCGCCTGTCCCTTTCACCGCCTCGGTAACCCCGATTCCCGTATTGCCTGCGGCCCGGAAGATCACATCAGCTCCTCTATCGATCATGGCCTTTGACAGAGATTTCCCCTTGACAGGATCGTTAAAGGATCCAGCAGTGGCAACAATTGCCTCGATCTTTTGCCCCCGCGCTTTTTGGGCCGTTTTGACCCCGGCCCGAAACCCGCTGACGTAGGCCTCAACGGGAGGTATGTCCATCCCCGCCACAACTCCAACCATCATCTTCCGGGTGAAAAGCCCTGCTATAAGCCCGGCGAGAAATCCGCCCTCCTCGGACCTGAAATCGAAGCTCGCCACGTTTTCAGCCGAGATATCGCCTTCGATATGTACGAACCTGGTTTTCGGAAAATGAGGGGCCACCTGCTTCAGCGAGTCGGCAAACAGGTACCCAAGGGTGACGACAATGTCCGCCCTGCGGGCAGCCAAAGCTATATTTGAGGCATAGTCGGCCTGTTCCCTGGACTGGAGGAACTGTGCGTCGATACCAAAATCCTTTTTGGCCCTCAGCACTCCTTGCCAGCAGACGTCATTGAAGCCTTTGTCCCCCAGACCGGCGGCGTCCGTGAGGACGATTACCTTTAAGGTGTCCGCTTCCGCGCAAAGACGCGAAAAGCTATTCACCGCGCAAAGGCAGAGGACGCTGAGCGAAGCAATCAAAGAAAAACGCAAGGTAGAAAACAAATGATTCAACGCTCTGCACCTCTGCGGTAAGAAAGGGTTTCCGCGCTAAACCGCCACCATGACTTTAACCGATCCTCCACCTCTTAAACCTCCAATACCTGTCTTCCGAAAGAAGAAAATGCTGGCAAACTAACCTCGATTCGAGATAAAAAGCAACTCTGCGCCCTGCGTGGAGTGTTATTGTCCGTCTAAATAATCCGGCATTTCCGTTTAGAATTCAACGGCTTTTGCATTTGCACCTCGCGCAGGCGGAGCTTTTGCAGGGCCTGCCAATCTTGCAGATGCCAGGTCGAGTCTGCAGCGCCAGGTTTTGGGAGAGGAGAGAACAATGTCTGTCCAGTTCGTCAAAAGCTCGGTTTCCGCGTACGGGTTGGCTCCATGTGACGAGAGTCGCGCATTGCGGCTTGTCGAGCTATGCGGAAGAACGGCCTACAAGTCCGAAGAAAAGATAACCGAGGACTCCGCCAAAAAGTTTGTGCTCATGCTAAGATCGCACGGCCATCTTTCGGTGCTCGAACACAGCAATATTGTGCTCAAGGTCGAAAAAGACCCGGCCGCGCAGATTCCGGGCGGACCGGATCCGATCACCTTTGCCGACATTGTTAATGCGCTGCCCGACAGGCTGGGGTTTCACCGCATTTTCCCTGTTGATTCGGGATCGGGGTTTCTCATGGCAGGAAATTTCCGGGCCTGGATCGAGACCCTGGATCGCCTGAAGAGGCTGGAACATGCACATGGTTTTTTGCTCCGAAGCCTAAACCGGTTTTTCCCCGCCCTCTTCCCCGTAAACGGGCAGGCGGAGGAAATACCCTCGCGAGCGTCGGTCGTAGGAGAAGAGGAGCAATTGGAGCTGCTCAAAACCGACCCTTATTTCGACCTTCCCGTTTTCGTCTTCAGGTTCGTATGCGACCGCGGCATAACGCACGAGGTGGTGCGGCACCGGGTGTTTTCTTTCACCCAGGAAAGCACTCGTTACGTTAACTACGAGAACAAAGGCATGGTTCTCATTGTGCCCGAAGAGCTGTACAATTCATACGATGCGGCCAAAGGCGAGCTTGCGCCTGACGACCCTCTGGCGGGCGAATGGCGAAAGCGCGCTGAAGTCCTTTTCAACTGGTACAGGGAAGACCTTGCCCGAGGCTTGAGGCCGGAGATAGCGAGGGACATTCTGCCGAACCTGCTCAAGGGCGAGATTTTCGTCAGCGGCCGATGGAGCGGCTGGAAGCATTTCATTTTGCTTAGAGATTCCAGCCAGGCGCACCCGAGGATTCGTTTTCTGGCAAAAGAGGTAAGGAAGTATTTTGCGGGGCTTGGGATCGAGTGCTGATTAGTTTCCGTCTTAGTTTCCGTCCGGAAAGGGTCCTTTTCCGCCCTAGCGGTGTCAATCGTCGGGGTTTCTTGTGCGGCGTACCGATGTACGCCTCCGCGCAACCCCTCGATTGCCTTGCCAGGACGAAAAATGCCTCCTTTCCGAATCGGAAACTATCCAGCCTTTAGCTGCTCAACGGAGCATAATGGGCAATTTCGCAGCAGCGAGGTTTGTCTCCTCTGGAAGATTTGCGAGCGGGGTATGCGCCCCGCCACAACATAGAGGCTAAATGTCAGTGGCAGGGCTGATCGCTTAAGGAAGGGGAGGACGTGGAACAGGAAGGAATGCGGGAAATATTTTCGCTGCAATGGGAACTCAATATCCAGACCCTGGCAAATGCAGGCAAGGATTTCGTGGCGACCATGAACGATCCGGAACAACGACCTGTCTGGATCGAAAACTACCGCAAGGCGCTTTCGGCCGAACTTGCCGAGCTGATCCGGGAGGTGCGGGACCACGGGCTTGGGACTCAGAACGGCAAGGTCGAAATTGTCGATATGCTACATTTCCTGGTGAGCCTTTCCCAAATCGTGGGAGTCGAGCCTGAAGATATTGCGTCTTTCAGCGCCTCGGAAAACGGCGGTTCGTTTGAGACCTGCGCCATCCTGGCGTTTCTTGGTATCGACGAACTTCAAAACAGCCTCAAGTGGAAATGGTGGGCGAGAGGCGGCGGGTTTAAACCGGAGAGGGCAAAAAGCGCCATTCTCGACCTTTGGAAAGCGCTTGCCTGCACCTGCTCCGTTTTTAATCTCGGCTTTCCCGAGCTCAAAAAAATCTACGTTGCCAAAAATAGGATCAACTTCGAGCGGCAACGGCAAAATTACAACGAGGACACAAAGACCGAAGCCGACAATCTTTCCATATGAGAAATTTGCGTGACTAAATCCAGGCAGGATAAGCCCAAACACCACCGGCTTTCATTCCCGGCAAAGTTCATCAGTTTCGAGGGGATTGACGGGTGCGGGAAAAGCACCCTCATGGACCAGTTGGCGGACTGGCTCACCAGGGCTGGAATCCCCTTCGTCAGGACTCGGGAGCCGGGCGGAACGGGAATCGGCGAAAAAATCCGCGAAATCCTGCTCGATCCTGCTTCCTATGAGATGAGCAACCGCGCCGAAGTGCTCCTCTATAGCGCCAGCAGGGCCCAACTGACCGATCAGGTCATCGTTCCCGCCATGAAGAAAGGCTCGTGGGTCCTGACCGACCGGTTCGTTGACGCTACCTTTGCCTACCAGGGATTCGGGCGCGGTTTCGACCTCGAACGCCTGAGGATAATCCAGGAATGGACAACAAAAGACCTGTGGCCGGACAGGACCATTTTGCTCGACTGCGATATAGATACAGCCATGTCCAGGCTTGGGGCCCGGGATGGAACAGACCGGGACCGGATCGAACAGGAGGACCGCATATTCCATCATAAGGTCCGCAAAGGCTACCTGGAGCTTGCCGAAAAAGAACCTGAGAGGTTTCTTGTCCTGGATGGTTCCAAGCCGCTGGAAGAGGTAATCAAGGAGTTCTACGAAAGGTTCTGGCTGGCGGAAGTCGCACGCTGACTTTTCGTTATCAACGGTTAGGGCCGATGTGGCGATTTCGGGCCGATTTTTGTCTCCTACGGGTCTGAGGAAGCAATGATGAACAGAGCTTTACTTGCCTTAGTGGTCTGCTGTGCCTTGTTGGCGGTCGTTTTGCCGGTCCAGCGAGCGAAAGCGGGAACAGAAACCATAGTGACAGCTGCGCAGGTCAATGGCACATGGCAGAACAAAAACGGTACATTCAAAATCCTGGCCTTGGGCAAACAGCGCCTCCAGGTCTCGTTTTCCGGTATCTTCAGATACAACACGCCCGCTGGTCCGTCGGCTAACGAAGGAGAAGGCAGCGGCATTGCTTTCATCGAGGGGGACACTGCGACCTTTAAGCCTGAAGATGCTGAGGATGAATGCGTGATTACGATGAAATTCACAAAGGACAAGCTCACTGTCACTCAAGAAGGCATTTGCGGATTCGGCTTCCGTGTCACTGCTGCCGGTATTTATCGCAAGGTGAGCAGCCGTAGATAGAAAATAACTCCAAAGCGCCCGCGAGGACTCGCGGTGGACGCAATGGACATGGTAGACGAAGTGGACCTCCGCAGGAGCAAGCGCTGGCGCGCGAGGGCGGGGCTGGAAGGGGTTTAGACTGCAAGTGCGCACGCGAGGACGCGCGGAGAACCCGCTACACTTGATACTTTCTTGAACGCGACTTGGTATGAAACGGCAGCCGGTCCGCATCCCAGTTAATGTTTTTTCTATCTGACTTTCGTTTCAATGGCGGTGATATGGTCAATAGCGACCAGAGCATCATAAAATTCTTTCTGGCTTATTTTAGCAAGGTGCAGGAGGTTGCCTTTAACATCACTCACTATTCCAGTGATTGTCTGGCCTGATGATAAAGTGAGTGTTACGCTCTTGCCTTTGAGTGTAACCAGATTCTCCATCATGGAAGTATTTACATCGAAAGCGGCAGCTTCCTTTATCCCTTCTTCACCGGCTGAAAAGCTTCGTGGTGCTATAAATGAGCTTACTCCAAAGATCATAATAAGAGCCATAACCGTTACCATTATTCTGTTTCTGTTAAGTTTTTTCATGATTATGCATCTCCTGTTTTATCTTACGTGTTGTGAGAAGGACCGAAGCATCGTCCAGGCTATGGAAAGTGCAAAACCGTGATTCAGCAGGCATCCTGCACTCCCTTGACCTTGACGCCCGATCCGCGGCAGTTTTCGTTCCAGGTGCGGCCAGGCAGCTACGGAGTCATCGCGGACACCACTTTGCCCTGCATGTCAAAAGTCACCCATCCGTTTTTATCCGCGTTTTTTGCCCGAATCTCGATGGTGACATTCGGGTTGACGGGCTGCATCTTCTGGTGTTTGGCAATGGTAATGCGTTCGATTTTGCCATCGGCAATTTTCAGGCGCTCAAGGGTGGTTTTCTCCAACTGCGCCAGCATTGGAGGAAGGGCGGCTTCAATGTCGTCCAGATCGAAAAACGACTCAGCTCTAAGACCTCTGTAGAAGGGCGTCATGTCCATAGCGGGCAAGTCGGCGAAGTGGTCCTCGTCATACATGAAATCGCGAAGGTGGCCGGGCTGTTTTGGGTTGGCGGCCGTGAGCATGGCGCGGTGTTTCTCGAAAGACAACTCGATGAGCTTCGCATGGGGTCCGAAAGTTTTCTTGATGCCCAGGATGGCTTTCGCGGCGCCATCAGGCTCGAACATGCTCAAGTGCACTTGCCGGCTTTTGGGCAGTTTTACTTGCATGACGGCGCCCCTGGGATCGAACTCCACTTCGCCGTTCTCACCCTCGTCATCCCGGATTTCGACTGTCCAACGCAGTGGCTGCGCACTGCCCCCGAAGACCGGTTTTTCCAAAGTGACCATGTATAGGCGGCCTTTGGGAATCTCGAGCTTTAACTGGGCCTGCTTGAGGATCTCGGGGATGCATGACCAGTCAACATCATCCACAGCGAAGAACCGGTCGTAGGGAAGCTGCGGCGCGCCAGGTCCGCCGTTGAATGCATCGAGGCCCATCAGGACACCGTTGAGGTTGGCTGTAAAGCTCATCAGCCTTTTCGGCTTCTGTGGATCGCGCGCATCAAAGCCCAGGAAGTTCCTGTTCAGGTGAAGCTTCAGAATGCCCGGGGTGCTGCCGAAGACCTCGCGCATCATGCCGATGATATTTTGGACCTCCTTCACATCGGCAAACAGGTTGAGGTTTTTCGCGCGGTTGGTGCCGTCGAGATTGAGACGGTTTATGCGCCCTTTGGCATCGGCGTACGCATTAGCGTATTCGCGGTCGCTCTTCACATGGATTTCCCATTCGACATCGCCGCAATGGGCAGACGGTATAAGGAAAAGATGCCGCTGGATATGAATCGACGCGACCGCACCACCTTCCAGGGCTGTGCGATCCAGGGCAGACTTTGATGTCTCTGCGGCGCCTGCAATGTTCACATCGCTGAGGTCAAAGAGATTTTCCTCGAGGTTTTCGTTGATAAGAGTTAGTTGCACCGGCTTGGGGCCGGTGAGGTTCACGCGATGGTAGTGGCCCTCGTATTTATATACATGTTCTATATATTCATGTTCGAGACTGTATTCGTCTATATGGGAGGGTTGCGCCGGGTCTTGCACCCGAACGGTCAGCGAAAGCGGCG
>OMSV01000096.1 GCA_900290385.1 Syntrophobacter sp. SbD2
TGTAGTCCACCGAGAGAGGCACAAGATCGATTCCTTCCCTTACCCGGTCCTCCTTTGTAGCTGTAACGATTACCACCGTATCGCCGTATCTCATCAAAACGGAGCCGCCAGCCTGTCTGGCCACTTCTCCAGTCTCGAAACTCAGGGACCGTCCGCCAACCTCAACTTGTATTGTATGTTTCATCTATTTTCCCTCTCTCAGAAATATATTTGCGCCGCAATGCATTGAGAAGCGGGCGCGGGCACCTGCGACTGTGGTGGCCGGAGGCTACCGGCGCAATCCAAGCCGTTCGATTACGGTGTTGTAGCGCTCGATGTTTTTCCGCTTCAAATAGTTAAGAAGTTGCCTGCGCTGCCCGACAAGTTTCAAGAGCCCTCTGCGCGAATGGTGATCTTTCTTATGGCTTTTGAAGTGCTCGGTCAAATACGTGATTCTTTCACTGAGAAGAGCGATCTGTACCTCGGGAGAGCCAGTATCGGCCGGGTGCACTCTGAAATCATCAATAATTCCTTTTTTCTTCTCTGGGGTCATTACCACGGCTATTTTCCTCCTTGATGTTAACCAGGATAGTTCTTGTGCGGATACCGCTCACCCGCACCGATTTCCAGACCGGACCTCAAAAGATGGTAAGTCTATATCAGGTCCCGTCTTTCAGTTGCAGGGTTTTAAGAGTCAGGTATCCGACCCTTCCGATTTTCCAATGTTGGTACGCAGAGTTTCCATTACACCATTGCCTTTATGGAATTGGCAGTCATCAGCTTGCAAATTTGCCGGTCCGGGGACAACTTCAAAATGGGAATACACGCAGGCGCCGCGATCCGCTCGGAGCGGAATTCGGCCACCACAATGCAGCGAGTTGGTTTGTACCCGTCACGATCCGCACAGCGTCCGGATAGGTGCGAAAGCACTCTTTCTGTTTTTTTCCCCATTCCGGGTCGATTTGTCCGTTTCTCAACCGGCCCAAAAACTTTTCATCTCCCATCAAAGCCGCTGGTAGATGGGAAAGAGCTTCATTTANNCCATCCATTCTGATAGCCCGCTCAAGGGTAAAAGGCCCGACGCTCGTGCGATGAAGTGCCGACAGGTGCGCTCCGCTTCCCAATTTCTGTCCTATATCCGAGGCGAGCTGCCTGATGTATGTGCCCTTTGAGCAGCAGACCTCAATGGCCGCCTCCGGCCATTCAAAAGACTGCAGCGCAATCGAGTGGATGAATATATTGCGCTCGGGCCGCTCCACTTCGATCCCCCTGCGGCTGAGCTCATAGAGGCGGTGTCCATCGACTCTGACGGCCGAAAACCTGGGAACTGTTTGTACGCACGCACCTGAAAAAGTTTGCAGAACCTCGATCAAATCTTTTTCGCAAAAAGTGAGGGCGCTTTGCCTGGTCACCTTTCCGGTCCTGTCCAGGCTGTCAGTTTCGATCCCGAAACGCAGGGTCGATTTGTAAACCTTGTTGAGCCTGGTGATTTGGTCGGCGGCTCGGGTCGCCTCGTTTAGACACAGTACGAGCACGCCTGTGGCAAACGGGTCGAGGGTCCCGGTATGGCCGATCTTGCGGGGTGTGAGCAGCTTCTTTATCTTGGCGGCAGCCCTGGCCGAAGTTAATCCCTCAGGCTTGTCCAAAATGAGCACGGCGCCAGTCTGCTCCACTCCGATCCTATCCTGGTCCAAAACCAATGCTTCCGATTGAAAGGTGATTCCCATTTGCCAAACTCAGTTTATGTACTTTAGGGCCTCGGCGATAAACGCCGACCGGACCGAATGGATGGTTCCCGGGATCCTGCACGCCGCCGCCGCCCTGTGTCCGCCGCCGCCATGCCGCTGCGCCAGCGTGGCTACATCGATATCTCCCCTGGACCGCATGCTGATGTGAATCAATCCGTCACTGACTTCGCGGAACAGCATCGCAAGATCGGCTGATTTCACTGAGCGCAGTTGATTTATGAATCCTTCGCTGTCCATGTAGGAAGATGAGGAGTCTGAAATCATGGATAGGCTAAGCTCAGCGCTAATTATCCTGAAGCCGGCATGAAACTCTACTGTCCCCAGCACTTGCGCAAGCAGCTTGAGCTTTTCGGGGGTGGCTGAGTCATAGACCCGGGTCGCTATGTTGGAGGGATCGGCCCCCATTTCCACCAGAACTGAAACTATCTCGAAAACGCGCCTGTTCGTGTTCAAAAACCTGAACGAACCCGTGTCGGTTAGAATCCCCGTATAGAGAACCGATGACAAGGCCGCGTCAGGCGCAAGCGATAGACTCACGCAAAGATCGAATAACATCTCGCAGGTGCTGCTCGCCGAAGTCTCTACCCAGTAAAGGTTTCCGAACGGCTTGTCGCTGACATGATGATCAATATTTATTACGAAAGGCACCGCCCTGCTGATGAACTTCGAAAGCTCCTCGCCCACTCTTTCGAAATCACCGCAGTCAACAAGAATCGCCACTTCATATTCGCACGATTCAATTGGTTTATTGTTGATTGCCAGTGCTTGCGGCAAAAACTCAAATTCCGGAGGAAACGGGTCCTGGGAATATACATCGACTTTTTTCCCGAGGCGTTGAAGAATATGCTTCATTCCCAGAAGGGCGCCGATTGCATCTCCGTCAGGATGAACGTGTGTGGCAACCATAAATCGTTCGTTGTTTCGAATGGCCGAAATTAGTTCCCGAATTTTAAGGGTCTTTTGTTCATTCATCTTTATGAAGCTCTTTCAGTAGTCTTTCTATTTTGTCACCGTATTCGAAAGAAGTATCGTACTCGAAGTCGAGCTGGGGAATATATCTCAGAGCCAACCTCCGACCAAGTTCAAGCCGGATGAACCCCTTTGCTTTCTCCAACCCCGATCCAGCGTTCTTTTTCGCATCCTCGTCCGCGCTCCCTCCCATAATGCAAAAAAAAACTCTGGCATGCTTGAGATCGTCCGAAACCTTAACGCCGCTAATGGTTAAATTAGCGGTGCGAGGGTCCTTCACCCGCCGGAAAATAAGGTCCGCGATTTCTTTGTGGAGCAGGTCAGCCACTCTGTCCGAACGTTTATATTCCATATCCAGCATCTAACTCAGAAGGTTTCCATTCGGAAAGGGTCCTTTTCCGAATCGGAAACAGCCAGCGTTCCATCCAGAGTTTCCGGATGGCCGCTAGATGTTTATCAACTCTATTTCGCGGCTGACCAGATCGGCCAGGCTCAGCGAATCCATGAAGTCGATTATCCGGTCCAGAAGCGAGTTCAACACGCGTCCATCGTTGCCGATTACGGCGATACCAATGGATGCCTTCTGATGAACGTCCTGATCGGCAACTTCTGCAACCGTTACGTTGAAACGGCTGCGGCTTTTTTCCACCAGGCTTTTCACTATCTTCCGCTTATCTTTGAGAGAGCGGATTTCATGAAGCCTGAAGCACACTAGAGCCACGCCCACGGTCACGATCGCCTCACGAAGGAGCCCTGCGCTCCTGTTCGGGTTCATAGACCTGTTTTATTTCCAAAATCTCATAGGCCTCAAGGATGTCTCTTTCCTTGACATCGTTGAAGTTCTCGATTCCTATGCCGCATTCGAATCCCGCCTTGACTTCCTTGACGTCATCCTTGAACCGTCTGAGGGAACCGATCTTGCCGTCATAGACGATTACATTGTCGCGAAGAACTCTTGCCCTTGCGTTTCTTTCCACACGGCCGTCGAGCACCGAACAGCCTGCGATCATCCCCAATTTTGGAACATGAAAAGTTTGTCTTACTTCGGCCCTGCCGATCACGTTCTCTTTGTAGATTGGCTTGAGCATGCCGACTATTGCGCTGCGGATGTCATCGAGAAGCTGGTAAATGACATCATAGTAGCGAATGTCCACCGATTCCTGCTCGGCCAGTTCCTGAACCTTAGTATCCGAGCGCACATTGAAGCCGATCACGATAGCATTCGAGGCCGAAGCGAGCATAACGTCGGTTTCGGTGACCGCACCGGTGCCGCTGTGAATGATGTTGACCTTGACTTCGGAAGTCGAAAGTTTGAGCAGCGAATCTACGATTGCTTCCAGAGAACCATGGACGTCGGTTTTGACTATAAGTTTAAGTTCCTTGACCTCGCCGTCCTGAATCTGATTGAACAGGTTCTCCAGAGTAATCTTGCTCGAGCGGGAAAGCTCCTTTTCCCTAAGTTTGAGAAGCCTGTGCTCGGCGACGGCCCTGGCCTGCTTTTCATCGGCCAGAACGATAAAATCGTCACCCGCGTTGGGCACCCCTGGGAAACCGACAACTTCGACCGGAATGGAAGGCTGTGCCGCATCTATTTTATGCCC
>OMSV01000053.1 GCA_900290385.1 Syntrophobacter sp. SbD2
CGGGCCGCACAGCCCATGGCTGATATCTCAGGTCGGTACGTAATCACCTACAACGGTGAAATTTATAACTACATCGAAATCTACAATGAATTGAAGACGCTGAGTGCCATGTTCAGGTCCGATTCGGACACCGAGGTGATCCTGGAGGCTTACAAGGTTTGGGGCGAAAAATGCCTGGAGTGGTTCAAAGGTCGATGCCGCCGCACAGAAGCTTTTCTGCGCCAGGGACCGCTACGACGAAAAGCCTTTCCTCCAGGGTGAAAAGATTTTAGCCGCTGGCTCTGTCCAATCGAACAATTCATGAACGGCCGCGCGCTCGAAGCCGGAGAACCTCAAAAAACTTCAATTCAAGGCCGCCCGATTTGTCCATTTTTGCGCAGGATGAAATTAGGGTTCCCAGGGTAAAGCCCTCCTAACTTCGCGTTCCGGTCCGCCGGACTATGTCCGGACGGATAAGCCGTTGTCATACCGGGATTCCCGCACACGAAGCGCCATGATAGGCGTTAAAACCACGATCTTGCCCGGCTCTATACAGCAAACACGTCCTGCACTTGAATGCTTTGTTCATTCTGTCCCAAAATATTCTTGCGAAGCCGGAATGTTATTGTACTATGAATTTTGTACCAAGTTTTCCCGCTTTGCCCCCTTTCTCATTGATGCCCGCCAAATTGAGGAAGTGAAATGACAAAATTCAAATCCCTGCTTTTTATAGCTGTACTGGCCGGATTTGCTGTGCTTGCTCATGCCGGTTTTAAAGACGGTAAAGCGGCTTATGACAGAGGCGATTATACCAAGGCTTATAAGGAGTTTAAGCCCTTGGCTGACCAGGGGCTTGCTGGGGCGCAATATATTTTAGGACTGATGTGCCAGGGAGGCCAGGGCGTGCCACAGGATTATGCTGAGGCCGTCAAATGGTTTCGCAAGGCGGCTGAGCAGCGAGATGACGAAGCACAATTTGAATTGGCCTGGGCGTACGCCGACGGTAATGGTGTGGAGCAGGATTATGCCGAGGCCTTAAAATGGTTCAGCAGGGCGGCCGAGCAGGGATTCCCTCCTGCGCAACGTGAACTGGGAGGGCTTTACGCCAACGGCCAAGGCGTGCCACAGGATCATGCCGAGGCCTTCAAATGGTACCGCAAGGCGGCTGAGCATGGAGATGACCAGGCACAATTTGAATTGGCCTGGGCGTACGCCGACGGTAACAGCGTGGAGCAGGATTTCATACAGGCGTATATGTGGTTTGCTTTAGCGGCAGCACACGGAGATGATACGTATGCAGAAGATTATGCAGGAGATTTCAAAGACAGTCTCGCCGAGAAAATGACACCAGTCCAGATTGCCGAAGCTCAGCGCCTGGCAAGAGAGTGGAAACCGAAAAACAAAGACTAAGGCTTGCACAGTTCATATAATTCGTATTATGGAAAAGTGAGATTAAGCGGCCTTCTAAAAACACGGTCAATAATTATCCAAACTCGGGGCCGCCATTACTGATGGGCGTCAAAAAAAGTTCAAAGAAGGCTGTTAGACGGGAAATCGATTTGTTTCTTTTTCATCTTTTCGATCAGTGTTGTCCGGTTGAGCCCGAGTAACTTGGCGGCTTTGTTCTTTACCCCGCCGGCCCTTTGCAGCGCGTCGGCGATCAGCCGGTTTTCGAGGGTGTCGAGCGTTTCCTTCAGGTTTATCCCATCTTGCCCAAGTTCGATATGTGTTGCCTCTGGCGGCTGCACGACGGCCTGCATTCTTTTTGGCAAATCCAGAAACTGTATTTCATCGGTGTCGGTAAGGATCACAAGGCGTTCGATTACATTTTCAAGCTCTCGGACATTGCCGGGCCAGTCGTAGTGCTCCAGGCTTTCAATGGCGGCCTCGGACAACAGCTTCTGGGGAATATTTTTCTTCAGGCAATGCTGTTTGAGAAAATATTGGATCAGAAGCAGAATTTCGCCTGCACGCTCTCTCAGCGGAGGGACATGGATGGGAATCACGTTCAGGCGGTAGAACAGGTCCTCCCGGGATTCGTTTTCAGCGACCGCACGCTCCAAATCCTTGTTGGTTGCGGCCAAAATGCGGATGTCGACTTCAACCGTTCTCGATCCGCCGACCCTGTGTGGAACTTGGTCTCCTGAAGAAAGCGAAGAAGTTTGACCTGGAGCTTCGAGTTCATCTCCCCGATTTCATCCAGAAAGACCGTACCCTTGTTGGCCAGCTCGAAGCGGCCCCTCCTTTCCTTGAAAGCGCCCGTGAACGCACCCTTCTCGTGGCCGAAAAGCTCGCTCTCAAGGAGTTCTTCCGGAATGGCCCCGCAGTTGATTGGCACGAAAGGTAGGTCCCTGCGCGGGCTTTGGTAATGAATGGCGTTTGCGACAAGTTCTTTTCCCGTCCCGCTTTCCCCGGTTATGAGCACCGTTGAATCGGTCTTTGAAACCCGCTTTATTATGCGATGGAGGTGGTGGATCGCCGAGCTTTGGCCAATGAGTCTGTCGGGTCTATGTTGTTCGAGGATTTGAGAGCGCAGGGCAACGTTTTCTTCCTTGAGGTCTTTATGCTCAATCGTCTTGGAGACGCTCGACGACCAGTTCCAGCGTAAGAGGTTCGTCGTCGGCAAGAAGAATTCTGGGCTTGAGTCCCATTAATTTACCCGGTTTATGGTCTGGCAAAAGATATCGGAACTAGATCTCCACGTCTCGCGGAGTCCGCTCACAGGACTTCTAATCCACAGGCTCTGCGGGGCGCTCGACCTGAATACGCTCTACGCAAAGTTTCAAACATGCCTGGCAGTCCGAAGTGCGAAGGCCGGTCTTGCAGAAGCGGGCAAATGCGTCGAACCAGTCAGCACCCGTCCTGGGGCAGATGCTCATGAATTCGAGGAATCGCACCAGGCGCTCGATAGCGGTCGGATCGATGGCATGTTCGATGCGGCACGCGTTGGCTTCGGCATCTTCAGCACCGAGTTGCAGGGTATTCATAAAGAACTCTTTGAGCACCCCGTGACGGCGAATCACCTCCCGCGCCACTTCGCGCCCGGAAGGTGTAAGAGTGATAAAGCTGTAGGGGCTGTAATTGATAAGACTGCGTCCTGCGAGGGCCTTGAGCGCGCCGGTAACAGAGGCGCGCTGTACGTTCATCTGGTCGGCGATATCCTTGGCCCTTGCAACACGGTTGGACTGCTCGAGATGGAAGATCACCTCGAGATAGTCTTCCAGGCTTGCGGACAGCCCTTCGGCGTTCTCGCCACAGAGCATCTTATCTTCTCCACTCAATCCAAGGCACTCAAATGAGACAACTCTTATAAAGGTTACTTCATTCTTGCGCTTTACGTCAAGTAAATCGAACGGTTGCCAAAAAGTCCGATTTTCATGCACAATAAACGGGCTTTTGACTTATCCGGCGTAAACTGTTAAGGATTACGCCGACTGCGCCCCCGGGCGCACAAATTGGTGTCAGCGCCAAGATCGAAAGGGAACCTGAATGGAAGATAACCCCATCATTTCGGGAAAAGGTTTATTGAATCCACTCCAAGCTGTCCATGAGCTGATCCAGGGAGGCGATCCCGACCTGGTTTGCACGAAGTACGGCATCAGCAGAACGCAGCTCGACAAAATGGTGAGCGATTATCAGACTTCGTGGCGCGAGGCTGCCGTGGCCGCCTGCTTTACTTTGTCTAAAACCAATCGAAATGACCAGTGTCCATGTGGTTCGGGAAAAAAATACAAGAAGTGCTGCATGCCGGGACATGAAGAAGCCCGCAGGCTGATACCCAAAGAACAATTGGAGCAAATGGAAAAACGGGCCAAGGCCCGTGAAAAGCTCGAGAAGGAAGTCCGGCAAGGTTTTGACCTTATTTTTTCGCAGGAATACGAGCGGGCCGGCCAGTTTGCAAGAAAACAAATTGAGATTTTCCCGGAAGACGACAGGTTGCATGATATTCTGTTAAACTCGTGTTTAGCGCTCAGTGATTATGACGCCGCATGCCGGATTGCGCGAGAAAGATGGCAGACTGCCGTCGAGGAGAAGCTCTTCTTTGAGGAAAACGGCCGCCACAAGCGTGAAGGAATAGACGGGGACCGGCACGTTCACTTTTATGTACCCTCCACGTGGCTCGAAAGATNNAACAGTACCCGACAGATCTTGGCGGCTCGCCGTTTTCGGCGCGCGGCGATTTTGCAAGCGCGCAACCTGTCAGAGGCGGCTCGCCTCAAATCGCCAAAACCGTCGAAAAGCTCCTGGCGGCAAATGATCTTAAGCGCTTTCCGGGAAAACAGGAAGAAGGATTCGAAGCTAGAAGACTGGCGCTTGCGCCTGTGCTCGAAACGCTTCAGTCGGAAGGTCCCGCAGCTATTCCTTTTCTTTTGCCTCTCACCTACAACTTTACATGGGCCAGCTTGTTTGTGCCCGGACTGCTCCATGCCTGGGGTTCCGAGGAATGCGTCCGCATTCTGGCGGAGCTTTCCATGTTCCTCTACCCGTTTTTTTCGCAAAAATGCCTCGCCTGCCTGGAACAGACCGGGGAGCGGGCGGTACCG
>OMSV01000008.1:0-5095 GCA_900290385.1 Syntrophobacter sp. SbD2
GATCGGCAGGAATATCGAAGAAAGAGTCGAGGGCTGGAAAAGCGACGCCGGGGGCGAAAGCCTAAATTCAAAACCGCATCGCCGCTGCCACTCCAACCCGAAACCCGTAAGGATTTGAAAGGACAGCTATTTCTGTTAAGTTAACGGCATTATGCCGGACCAGGCGCCATGGCAAGGGAGTGCTGCGCATTCCTTTGCTATGCCTTTATCCTTGTCAGATACGGCCAATTAACAGGAGCACGACCACGATCACAAGGACCAGTCCCAGACCACTGCTTGGATAATATCCCCATGCACTGCTGTGTGGCCAGGTAGGGAGTGCGCCCACGAGTAGAAGAATTAATACTATGAGTAGAATTGTTCCCAACATTTTCATTTCTCCGTTCTGCCGAAAGTTCGGCGTTTAGAACTGACATCCGTAAAGTGACACACATGCCTTTTGTCCCTTACCGAATGCGGAATAACATAAGAAAAACAGGATGGGAGGCAAATGAGCCATGCTACATAATGTGTATGAGCAAGTTTTATGCCCGGCGGATCGAGAGGTGTCCCGTTCGTACTTTAGCTAGAAGATATAGACACTTACGGTATGGCTGAAACCATCGAAGGGTGTTAAATTGAATCGAAGAAGTGTTGCATGCAACATGAGTGTGCAACATGAGCGTTGCATGCTTCCATGTCACATGCTACATTTCAACACTGGGGAGTTTCCTGCGATTGACGTCGATAAAGTGGCTGGAAGAGGGCAGGGTTGCCCTACTACAAGTTGATTTGTTTTACAGGCAGACGGATAATGAATTTCGAACCTTTTCCGGGTTCGCTCTCGGCCCTGATACTTCCTCCATGCCGTTCGGCTATCTTTTTGCAGATAGCAAGGCCCATTCCGGTGCCTTCATATTCGTTCCGGCCATTCAATCTTTGGAAGGGTTTGAAAATAAGTTCTGCAAAATGCTGGTCAAATCCGATGCCGTTGTCTTCCATGTAAATCTCGCACATGCCGTTTGCAGTCTGCTTTGTATAAATATTAATTTGAAGAGTTTGATCGCCGCGGAACTTCAGAGAGTTACCAACAAGGTTCTGAAAGAGTTGTAGAATTTGACTTTCATCGGCTTCGATGACGGGCAGTTTTCCGATTTCAATCAGGATGCCTCCATCCTTGACCATTACTTCGAAGACATCCGCCGCCGCCCGCACAATTCCGCCGAGATCTATTCTCTTGAATGGTTGCGGTTCCGCACCGACCCTTGAGAACAGGAGTAAGTCACGCAATAGTTGGCGCATGCGACTTGCCGAATTGAGGACCCGATGAAGGTAGTCCCGGCAGGTACTGTCCAGGGCCGGGGCGCATCTCATTATCGCCATGTCGCAGAAAGTCTGTATCTTGCGCAGGGGTTCCTGGAGATCGTGGGTGGCGACATGGGCAAAATCCTGCAACTCCAGGTTGATTTGTTCAAGTTTAACTATTGCCGTTCTGAGTTCGGCGGTACGCTCATCAACGCAGCGTTCCAGTTCGTCATGGGCGTTTTGGAGCACCTGCTCCGCCCGTCTGCGCAGAGTGACATCACTCATATTTGTCCTGCAAACCCCGGCGCCGCCCCCACTTTCCATGTATATGCTCTCGAGCCGCGCATAGAATTGCTCGCCGCTTTTCGGAGACAATTTTACTTCAGAAATCTGTCGTTCCTGTTTCTCAAAGAGCGCTTTAAGGTGAGAAAAAAAGTTCTTTTTATCCGCCGGGAAAACAAAATGTTGAAAGTGCCTGTTAAGCAGATGCCCTCTCTCAACACCAAGCATCCCGGCTGCGGTCAGGTTGAGATCGACGATTTCGCCATGTTTATTTAGAGTAAGGTAGCCAACAGGAGCAAAATCATAGAGTTCGGCATATCGCGAGCGTGAAATTTCGAGTTCGTTTTGCACCCGCCGGAGTTCTTCGTTTTGCATTTCGAGTTCGATCTGATGCACCCGCAGTTCGTGAACATGGCAATTTGCCTCTTCAAAGCACATTTCATCCGGTCTATCGGGCTCGGATTTCAGGCTTTGCTCGGCTCGCCTTCTTATATCTTCGGGACCTTTCGGGCTACTGTTCCTTTTCATGATCAGACCCTCTAATAGATAAGCATACCCGACTTACTACCTTCATTATGTGCCTCTCTTTGCGGGGCCTCGGGGTTTAAGCTCCCGCAGCTCTTCTTCAATCTCAGCACCACCGGTGGCATCTCCCAAGGAGAGGAGAATCATGCCCTGACGATCACCCTCCCACGGAACCAGGTGGGCATTCAGAAACAACTTCTTTAAGCCGATCCCCGGAAAATCGTGCTCTATCTCAAAGTCATTAACAGAGTTGTTGTTGGGTTTGATTTTTTCCAGTAGTTCCCGAAGCCTCAGGATATCCAACTGGCCGTTTCCAAGATCGTAGATGCGCTTGTTTTCAGTTTCCGCGGGTGTCGTGCTGAATACGCGGTAGAACTGGGTATTTGCGGAGATTACGTTAAGATCCGGGTCCAGGACCAGCAGGGGCACGCGCACGGTCTCCACGATTGCTTCGGCGAAGTTTTTGGCCGCGCGCANNACCCCATCTATTACGTTTTCCTTCGTCCGGTAGGGCAGAATACGCATTAATAAGCATCTGCCGTTTTCGGCCGTCACCTCGGTTTCCTTTGCCTGGAGGGTATCTAGGACCGTCTGCGCATCCTTATACAGACCCGCGTACGAAATTTTGGTAGTCAAATCCTGGATGGGTCTTCCAACATCTGTCGGGATGAGACTGAAGAGCTTCGTCATGGAAGGGGTGAAACGCTTTATCCCAAGGTTGGAATTAAGGAAGATGGTCCCTATTTCAGTACTCGCAAGAAGATTATTGATGTCGTTATTGAGATCGGACATCTCATCTATTTTGGCATGAAGCTCGGAGTTGACCGTAACCAACTCTTCGTTGGTGGACTGGAGTTCTTCCTTGGCGGTCTCCATCTCTTCGTTCATGCTCTGCAGCTCTTCGTTGGTGGACTGCAGCTCCTCATTGGTCGACTTCAGTTCCTCGTTGGCTGCCTCCTGTCCTTCGATTGTAGCCTGGAGGTTCTCACGGGTAACCTGTAGTTCCCGTTCGATCTCCGCGATGCATGAATCAGTCTCCTCGCTGGACTTTTTCGTCCTGCGTTTCTCGGAGTATGGTCTGTCAATAAATACCAGAAGAACGAGCTTCTGAGTCTCTGACGGCATTCGCATGGGGCGGATGGCGACATCGACCGCTCTTGCACGGCCTTCCTGCTTTGTCCGTAACCAATGAAGAACCGAAGGCGCTCCATCTCTTATCGCTTTGAAAATTGCCGACGGCAGCCGGAGGCGCAATGGGGCAGGGACAATCTTGAGAATATTGGAACTCGGCTCCCCTTTGGGATAGAGCAGGTACCTGTCGGTCGGCCCCTGGGAATAGATCACATCGAATTTTTCGTTAATGAGGACGCTGGCCGGTGCATACTCATCCAGTACGATTTCTTCCACAAATTCCTTGACGTTTGCCACTTTTGACTCATGCCTTTCCCAGGTCGCCCGACCGGTACGACCAGACTCACCCGAGGACAAAGCAGGGGCAGCTTGCCGGGTGAGAAGCTTCTTTGACTTGAAGAGCTTGGCCTTTGCATCAACGGTTGAGAAAAGGTCGGAGAATTGCCCGATCGATTCCGATGTTCCGAGAAAAAGGTACCCGCTTTGACTCAGAGTAAAATGAAAAACATCCATTATTTTCTTTTGCAGGGGCGTGTCCATGTAGATGAGCACATTTCTGCAACTGATCAGGTCCAGCCTGGAAAAAGGAGGATCGGCCACAAGGTCCTGGACGGCAAATATGATAGAATCGCGGATGTCTTTCTTTAGTCCGTATATTCCGTCCTTCCTGATGAAGAAACGCTCCAGTCGCTCCGGCGAAACCTCCAGGGCGATCGCTTCGGGATATTCGGCAGCCCGTGCGCGCTGGATGGCCTCGGGGTCCACATCGGTTGCAAACACCTGAAGAGGGATGGGCCTGTCAAGCTTATCCATTGCTTCCATAAAGAGCATCGAAATCGAAAGGGCTTCCTCTCCGGAGGCGCATCCCGGCACCCAGACGCGCACCTGTGATCCATCCCGATGGTTGGCGAGGATCTGCGGAATCACTCCGGCAGCCAGAACTTCAAACGCGGACGGGTCTCTGAAAAAGCTCGTCACCAGGATCAGCAACTCTTTAAAGAGTCTATATATTTCGGCATGGTTCTCCTGGAGATAACGGTGGTAGTCCGCCACGTGTTCGATCCTATGAACGGCCATGCGGCGCCTGATCCTGCGGTGGATCGTGCTCTGTTTGTATCCCGTGAAATCCCTGCCGGTAACCGAGCGGATAAGCATCAGGACCTTCTGCACGTAACCGGCAAATTGCTTCTCCTCGGTCTGGAGTTTTCCGGAAGGTTTTATGTAAGGTTGCCGTACATAGCTCAGCAACTCGCGAGGGATTCTTTTAACGGGCAGAATGTGGTCCGCAAGGCCGGCCTCTATAGCGCTCCTTGGCATTCCATCATATTTCGCACTCTCCGGGTCCTGGACGATGGTCATCCCCCCGGACTCCTTAATTGCCCTTAACCCCAATGTGCCGTCACTGCCGGTTCCTGAGAGGATAACGCAAAGGGATCTCTCTCCCAGATCCTGGGCAAGACTGCGCACGAAGTGATCGATGGGGAGGCTGGTCCCTCGTATTCTAACCGGGTCTGTCATCTGAAAGACCCCGTTGAAGATACCGACGTCCTTTCCGGCAGGATTGAGGTAGACGCGGTTTGGTTCGGCCCTCATCTCGTCTTCCGCACTCAGGACCTCCATTTGCGTGTGCTTTTGCAGGATAGCCCCCAGCATGCTCTTCCCTGTGGGATTCAAGTGCTGGATGACCATGAAGGCCATGCCTGAGTCAGACGGCATGTTGTCGAAAAAATCCTGAAGCGCTTCGAGCCCGCCCGCGGAAGCTCCTAGAGCAACGATAGGGAAGGATCTATCCACAGTCTCGCTTTCGGGGGGTGCTTGCGTGTTCAACTTTTTCACTTTCATCCTCGTTACCTGGTCTCATCCGTCCTCGAGC
>OMSV01000008.1:5105-9828 GCA_900290385.1 Syntrophobacter sp. SbD2
CTCGGGGATCAGGATCAGATGTGGCTGCAACAAGGCAAGCCTGACTCCTGCCCGCTAAATGTCGGTGCTGTCGATGTCTTGCCATCAGAGGACCCACACCTGTTGTAGCTTTAATTATTACGGTCGTAGGCTCTCTCTGCATTCTCCCGGTTATATTCTCGCCTATGGTTATCTTCTCGATCCTGCGCTCGATCCTGCTCTAACGCTCTGTCCCGATCATCCGCTCTCCGGCGCTCATACTCTCGATCCCGGTCCTGCATATCTCTATTGGTATCTACGCCTACGCCTACGCCTACTCCGCCTCCTCCGATCGTTATGCCCAAGTCCGCAACTTGGATCATACGGGCGTTTGCGCCATTGTCATTGGCGAAAGCGTTTGTCGTGCCGGGGACGCCGAGGGCGACCACAACGGCCAAGGCTATTCCAAAAATGGATACACTTACGATTCTGTTCATTTTCTCTCCTTGTTGCCAATCATTATTGGCATATCGCTGTTTATTGACTCCCATCAGCGGCGGATGGCAGGCCCAACTTTGCCCCGCCGATCCGTCCGTCGCATGGGGATTTCACGCCAACACTTTGCGTTGCATTGGTTATGATCTCCTGACTTGATATAGATAGAACTGTCCTGACATACTTAACGTTCACGAATGGTCTTACCAACATCCTGCACCTCTGGAGCTTTGCTGTTTTTCAATGATTCTGTGCCCTTTCTGCCTATTGAGAAAGTTTGTAGCTCCGATGCAGGTTCCCTTTAGATTCCCATGTGGTTATCTTTGGCAAGTTTTATGCCCAACAGGGCTGGATCTACCGTATTGTCTTTTTAGCTTATGATCGTGGCTACTTAGGACAGGGTGGCCGCCATCCGTGGGTGCGACTTGGTACAGAAAAAATGTTGCATGCAACATAAGCGTTGCATTACTTCCATGTCAGATGTAACACTTCAATGCCAGGGAATATCTTTTGGGCCGAAATGGGCCAGGCACGCAGAGAGAGGCATCTGCGCTGTTCAGTCGGTCAGGGCTGAAATTCAGGTGCTCCACAGGGGCGTCATAATGGAAATTGTCAGAAGAGGGGCTCAGCCTTGGCAGCGGGTATAACAGGCATGAAATGTCCCTCCAACGAGTTGCGCTCCGAACTTTAAGCTCCGCGAGCAAATCCGACGATTGTGCGAGGCGCAACTCAGCAATCGATGCCCGGGCGCATCCCCCCGCTGATGCCAGGGGAAATGCCACTACAACATGGACTTGAGAGGGACTGTTGATCATCCACATCCTTTCAGCTCCCAGAAGAGTTGCGATGGTGAGGTTGGCTTCCGGAACGCCCCCGTTTTCGTCCAGAGACAGGTAACCAACAGGTGCAAAATTGAAGAGTTCGGGATACTTCTGACGTGATTTCTAAGGTTCCGCCTGAGCTTGGGCAAGCTGGGCGTTTTGCATCTCGAGTTCGATCTGGTGCAACCGCAATTCTTGAATTAGCCTTTGGGTTTCCTAAGTATCGCCCCCTAAGTATCGCCCCCAGAGGAAATCTTTTCCGGATGCGCAAGCCTCTTTTCAGCCTTATTGCCAGAGCGGTTGCCTACCTTTGCTCCCGGCTCTTATCTGCCATGATGTCCTCTATCGGTAATGTCTTCCATGGCGAGCAAAACAAGACTGGGCTTTCCGCTCTGTTGCTTCATCATTCGGGCGTTAAGAACCATTTTCCTGTGCCCGATATTTGGAAAGTCATGCTCCACCTCAAAGTCATCGAAAGAAGACTTCTCCGGGATAATCTTTTCGAGGAGTTCCCTAAGCCTCGGGATGTCCCACTGGCCGTTACCAAGGCTAAAAATTTGTCCCCCTTCGGTCTTCTCGCGGGTGATCTGAAAATTCCTGTAAAAAACTTTATTGGCCGAGACGACCTTGAGGTTACCGTCGAGAACGAGCAACGCCTCGCGTATTGTGTCGGTGATGGTTTCGGCAAAAGCTCTGGCGTCGGCTGCAAGCTTTTCCACCTCTTTAAGAGCGGTAATATCGACAAACGAAACAACGACACCGTCGATCACGTTCTCCACAGTTCTATAGGGGAGCGTGCGAATGGAAAACCAGGTCCCCTCCTTGTTCTGCACCTCTGCTTCACTGTGCTGAAGCGTTTTCAGCACACTCCTGACACTGGCCGTAAGGTCATAGTCTGCAAGCTTTGACGTGATATCGCTTATCGGACGCCCCACATCGGAGGGGATAAGATTGAAAATATCGGTCAGAGCCGGAGTGAAGCGTCTGATATTTAACCGGGTATCCAGAAAGACCGTCCCTATTGCTGTGGAGGAGTATAGATTCTCCACATCGTTGCTGAGTTCCGAGAGCTGAATGACCTTGCCCTGGAGCTGCGAATTCATGTTCACCAGTTCCTCCCTGGAAGTTTCCAACTCTTCGTTGGTGCTCGTCAATTCTTCATTGGCGGACTGCATCTCCTCGTTGGTTGACCTGAGTTCCTCATTCGTGGTCTGGAGTTCTTCAATGGTGACCCGAAGGTATTCTTTCGTCGCCTGAAGCTCGTTTTCAAGGATCAGTATGCGCGGGTCAGTATCCGAGGACTCCTCAGGCGCCGTATTCCCATTGGCGATTTTACCCGGATGGGACTTTTCCTCGAATGAGACCATGATCAGTTCCTGTTTAACGCCCGGCTCCCTTACAAGCTGTACGATCACATCGACGCTAAAAATCCCGGAGTTGTCGTCCGGGGCAATCTGCACTCCTTCACACACTACCCTGGTCTGTTGCCGGACGGCTTTGCTAAGGGCCGATGCCAGCTTGGCCTGCAGCTCTCTGCGGGCCATCTTAAGGATGTTGAGTGTCGGTTTTCCGCTCGGCTGAACCAGGTACTTGCCGGTTGATCCCTGAAAGTAGAGGATGTTGTAGTGATCGTCGAGAAATACGCATGGAGGAGAGTATTGCGCAATGATCCGCTTTTCGGCCAGTTCACGGATATCGATCTCTCCTTGTGTGCTCTTCCTTTCCACCCAGTCAGCCAGCAAAGCGACGAATTGCGGAGGAGGGAGACGAGGTGTTGAAGATCGCTGCACGATGGAATCCTTGCGCTCATATATATTCCATCTCGAATCGACTGGTGAGAAAAGATCGCCGAACTTCCCGATACTCTCGGAGGAACCCAGGAACAAGTATCCATCCTGGTTCAGGGCATAGTAGAAGATCGGAAAGATTTTCTGCTGCAGTGAGGTATCGAGATAAATCAGAAGATTCCTGCAACTAATGAGGTCGAGTTTGGAAAACGGCGGATCTGCTATGAGGTTCTGGAGGGCGTAGACGATTGTTGCGCGAATTTTTTTGGATGTTCTGTATCCTTTGTTTTCTTCTTTTACAAAATACTTCTCCAGCAACCCTGCCGGGACATCGGCAACAATATTTCCCGTGTATTTACCCGCGCGGGCATACTCGATCGCATCCGGGTCCAGGTCCGTTGCGAAGATCTGAACATCGGAATGCCTGTTCGACTTACTTACTGCTTCCTCCATGAGTATGGCAATAGAGACAGCTTCCTCACCGGTGGAACAACCCGGAACCCAGATGCGCAAAGGAGCATCTCCCTGCTTTTGCTCGAGCAGCCGAGGGATGACTCTCGTTGCCAAAATCTCAAAAGCCTGGGGGTCCCTGAAGAAACTGGTAACCCCGATGAGCAGGTCCTTAAAGAGTACCTGCACCTCCGCCGGTCTTTCGGTGAGGAAACGGAAATAGGTGCCAATGTGGTCTAATTGATGGACGGCCATACGCCGCTCAATTCTTCGAGAGACAGTAGTCCGCTTATAATGCGTAAAATCCGCGCCTGCACTGGAACGAATCAACATGAGGATTTTCTGAAAAAACGCAGTCGTAGTATCTGCAACAATGCGGTTGCTTTTTCCACGATTCTTGACGTAAGGGTGTTTGACGTAGGCGATAAGTTCTTTGGACATCTTTTCAACCGGCAATACGAGATCCACTAGCCCTGTCTCAATGGCGCTTTGAGGCATTCCGGCATATTTTGCCTGATGCTCTTCCTGAGCCATGGACATACCGCCCTTTCCCTTGATAGCCTTTAAACCAAGGGTCCCGTCAGATCCTGTCCCTGAAAGAATGACACAAACGGCTCTCTCGGCGTGATCTTCGGCAAGCGAGCGGAAGAAGTAGTCAATGGGTAGCCGGAATCCCTCGCGCGAGGCCGGATCTGTAAGCTGGAAAACAGAATTGAAGAGAGCCGTTTCTTTATCCGGCACATTGAGATAGACACGGTTGGGCTCTATCCTCATCCCATCCTCGATTTGGGTGACCTTCATCGGTGTTATCCTCTGAAGGATCTCAGCCATCAGGCTTTTGTGTTTTGGGCTGAGATGCTGAATGACAACAAAGGCCATCCCGGTATCGAGGGGCATAGGGGCCAGGAAAGCTTCCAGGGCCTCCAGGCCGCCGGCAGATGCGCCTATACCGACAATGGGGAAATCCTTCTTCGCATCTCCTTTTGGGCTGATCTTCTTTGGGGGGCGGGATGTGGGCATGAGTTTTTCCTCTGCATGGGGAGAATTTCTTTAATTACTACTTATAATATCTTACTATATAATTATCGCACAAGAAGCTGGCTCAGTCCATGCCAACTCATGATGATTTGATAGTTGAAAAGCTTGGCTAATGACGTGATTCAGCAAGAAGTCAGGGCCCTTCCATCCATCCAGTTGTCTCGATCAGTACGA
>OMSV01000006.1:0-3551 GCA_900290385.1 Syntrophobacter sp. SbD2
CATCCACAATGAGGTATCCATAAGCGCCGACGAGGTCATCCACCTCCTTTTTCCTGAATAGACTTTGGATGATTCCCACGTCGACTATTCCTGTTATCTTGCGTTTTCCTCCGCCGATTTGGCCAATCTGCCCAGGATTGAGTCCTAACAGAGCACTCAGCCGCATTGACTGGGCTTTATAGAATTCCGGGTTCTGAAAGGCGGCGAGGCGTACAAGGCGGTTTCTCAATGCCGGGGTGAGCTCATCTTTTGCGATATACACCTGGTTTCCGACTACAAGAGTGATCTGTTCCGGGAGCGGGCGAGGTAGAGGGGGATCTTTTCGCCGTCTCGAAGGAGGCGCAGTCCAAGGCTCATCCTCCTCATCGTCGGTGACCACCATTCTTACTCCGATCACCCTTCCGCGGCGGACAGCCTCAACAGCTATAGATTCAACCTCCATTCGATCCATAGGGCGCATGGATGAAAGGAATGCCCACTGATCCGAATAAGGTTGAAAATCCTCATCCACGAAGAGGCTGTTCCCGTTGTCCCTGGGGCGTTTCTGCAAGGGTAGTGCGATAAGGCTTCCAAAGCCGCCCTTTGGCATTGTGTCCTGATTCGGAAACAAACGGTCGTATGAATCCAGGCCGATTTCGGGGCGCTTCTCCATAGCCTGTGTCAGAATAAAGGAACCCATCTGTCGCGCAGTTGCTGCGGGAACAGGTGAGGAAAAGAAAATCCATGAGTGCGCGCCGTTCCCGGAGCGGGAACGCTCGACGGCAGCAGGAATTTCGTAAAATTTACACGTCTCCAGGACTGCGCCTATGTCCTCCATCCATGATGTTTTGTCAAAATCGGCTGCCAGGAACCAGCAAGTCTCATCCGGAAGAAGAGGATAAACTCCAATCGTGAAATTCTTTTTTGATTTGCTTCCCGGATCAGCCCCGCGTAGATGATTTCTGATAACATCATCTATACAGGTAAAAATTCACGCCTCGCACACCCGCCGCACCTGATTTTGGGTTTCTTGCAGAACGGTTTAATCCATTCATTTTGACAGACAGGCTGGTAGCCAGCCTTCCCAGTCTTTGCACTTTCAAATCTTTTAGGATAAACATCCTCACGACCCCTGAACAACCTCCGAAAAAGGGCTATCTTGTCCTCTGGATTCGATTCGTTTGTGATCGCCGTTATCCTGGTGTTCGGTGGTTGGACCGCCAAAGCCTGACTTGCCAAATCTCTTTCCAGTTTGAGCCGCTGTATCTGCTGAAGGAATTCCGCTCTCCGCGCGTCCATGTGTACCAGCTCTTGCTCGGCCTCGGATAACAATTTGTCCAGTTCCGATGTCGTTCGCACAACCTTCTCCAAAGAAGTCGCTTTCACAACAACTCGTAGATCCCCTAAATCTCCATCACAGGAGCATTATCCCAAATCTTCCCGCAAATTCAAACAGAGGAGTGTAACTGACTTCGCTTTACAGGGATCTTCTGGCGCCTGGATAAGTGGAGTCAGTGTCCCCCCAGTAGCTGCCAAGGGAAATTGACAGTATTCGGGGGAAAACTGACCCCATAGTCTGAAAGGGAGGTATGTGAAATTTCACGAACCCGTGCCCAATCAATGCCCGCAAGCCGAAAAATCAAATAAAATCAGCATGCCTGCCGAGGAAGTTCTTCGGCGAGTACGGTCGTCCGCAAGGCATTGATTGTCAAGGGATTTTGAAAAAGGGAATCGAAGCGGGATTCAATAAACCACTGGCCTTCAGCTATTAAACTGAACGCCACACTGGGAAAGGCTCGGTTCGAGCATGAGCAAACCAAAGCTTCGGCACCATTCTGGACTTCTTTTAAGGGGGCAAATCAAAAATACTAAATAAACTCAATATGATATGCCGAAGGCCGGACTCGAACCGGCACGGGTCTCCCCACCACCCCCTCAAGATGGCGTGTCTACCAAGTTCCACCACTTCGGCAGCGTCAAACCCCCCTCAAGATGGCGTGTCTACCAAGTTCCACCACTTCGGCAGTATCGGCTATTATAGAGAAGCCACACGGCCTTGGCAACCTGGTTTTATGTTTAGTTGCTATTATGCTGCTTTGGCCCTATTATTTTATTGATATAATGAAAGTGAGGGAAAAGATAGAGAGCCTGATGTCGAATTTCGATTACTATGAAACACTGAGCGTTTCAACGGACGCTTCGGCTGAAGAGATCAAGAAGGCGTACCGCAAACTCGCCCTTGAAACTCACCCGGACAGAAATCCGGGTGACGCACGGGCCGAGGAGCGCTTCAAGAAAATCAATGAAGCATACGGTGTGCTTTCCGATCCGGGCAAGCGAACTCAGTATGACCAGTACCGCCGCCTTGGATATCAGCCGGGAAGGACCGGGGGACGAGGGTTCGGTTATTCGCAGGATGAAATATTCAGGGATTTTTTCTCGAGCGGGCATGCTCAGGACATCTTTAAGGAAATGGAAAAAGAGTTTGCACGCATGGGGATGAGGTTCGATCCTGCGTTTATCAACAACCTGTTTTTCGGCGGAAGAAACGTTTTCTTTCAGGGTTTTGTTTCCGGTCCGGGAAGGGTCCGGGTGGTCCGCTACGGCAGACCGTTCGTGCGGCCCGAGCGTACCGGTCGTCCTGCGGGTGAGCCTGCCGCCGAAGAATTAAAACCCGGCAAGTTGCTTGAGTCGGGATTTTCTTTGCTTGGAAGAGCAGGGAAGAAGGTCGGAGAATATCTCCTGAAAGTTTTAGGCGTCCAGTCCGAACACCTCCAGGCGGAAAGGGCGGCCGGAAAAGCCTTTGAGCTGGACTTGACCTACAATCTTCCGATTACAAAGGGACAGGCGCAGTTTGGCGATATGGTGCAAATCAACCTGCCCCATTATGGAAACGGGAAGTTGATTTCGGTGCGAATTCCGCCCGGTGTAAAAACGGGGACAAGGCTTCGGCTGAAAGACATGGGGAACCTTCTTCCCGGTAATAAAATAAGCAGAGGTGACGTGTACATCGTTTTGCGAATCGCCTGATTTGCAGTCTGAATTCCTGAATTCCGATTCCCATTTTTGATATTTTTTTTGAGAAATAAATCTTCCGGGGGTAGAGCATGAGAACTGTTCGAGTAAAAGGAATGTCGTGTCAGCATTGCGTGAAAACGGTAAAGAAGATTCTGGCGGAAATTGACGGAATCACTAACGTCGCAGTGGACCTTGAAAGCGGGGAAGTTACTTTCGAGGAGACCCGTCCCGTGGACAACGGACTTATGAGGGAGAAGATCAAAAAAGCCGGTTATGAGCTTGAGTAAGATAGAACAACTCGGCGACGGCGCCCGACTGGAGGCGCGCCAGGAAAAGGGCCTCAGAAAGACTGCCGTTTCCGTGGGAGGCATGAGCTGCGCAGCATGCGTCCGGCGAGTCGAAAATGCGCTTCAGTCAGTCCCCGGCGTTGAAAACGCGACAGTAAACCTTGCCACATCCAGAGCGTCTATAGTCTACTCTCTCCGGCTCGAGGACTGGTCGGCTATAAGGGAAGCAATCGAACAGGCGGGATACGAGTACCTCGGCGTCTATCA
>OMSV01000006.1:3561-5149 GCA_900290385.1 Syntrophobacter sp. SbD2
CGGCGCAGTACTTAGCATCCTGATAATGGCCGGAACGATGCAGCATTCTTTGCCGATCCTGCACGCCGTTTCGCGCCAGGCAATGCACTATATTCTTCTGGTTCTTACCGCACCGGCTGTTTTCTGGGTAGGGGACCGTTTTCTTAAGGGAGCGCTCAAAGCTACCCTCCAGAAAACGGCGGACATGAATACCCTGGTGGCCATAGGCTCTCTTTCCGCGTTCATCTATTCAGCCCTTGCGACCATTTTCCCACATTTATTTTCTGTTTCCGGCATCGAGACGCCCGTCTATTTTGACGGGGCGGCCATGATCGTAACGCTTGTCCTGCTGGGCAGGCTCCTCGAGCTCAAGGCCAGGGGCAGGACTTCCGAAGCGATCAAAAAGCTGATGAAGCTCACTCCGAAAACGGCCCGCGTAATCCGGGAGGGCGCGGAGATGGACGTTCCCGTCGAGGAAGTGCTTCGCGGCGATCGTATTGTGGTGCGGCCCGGCGGCCTGATACCCACTGACGGGACCGCCGTGTCAGGGGAGTCTTCGGTAAATGAATCCATGCTCACCGGCGAAAGCATGCCGGTTTCAAAAAAGCCCGGCGATGAGGTGTTTGCCGGTACCATCAATCAGAGCGGAAGTTTCGTTTTCGAAGCAACCAGGGTCGGGGCTGAAACGGCCCTTGCACGGATAATCCGCCTCGTCGAAGAGGCCCAGGGGTCCAAAGCCCCCATACAGCGGTTCGCCGACAAAGTGGCTTCCATTTTTGTCCCGGCGGTTATCGCGATAGCTATAGTTACTTTCATTATATGGTATTTTGCCGCGCCGGGGCACATCCTTAGCCGCGCGGTCCTCAATTTCGTGTCGGTGCTGATAATTTCATGCCCGTGCGCAATGGGGCTGGCCACGCCCACTGCCGTGATGGTCGGCACGGGTCTTGGGGCTGAAAACGGAATACTCATAAAAGGCGGCGAAAGCCTCGAGCGCGCACACCTCCTTGACACGATAGTATTTGATAAGACCGGCACCATAACCGGGGGCGAACCTGAAGTAACCGATATCGTGGCGGCGCCCGGGTTTTCGGAGGCCGATCTTATGAGCATGGCCGCCTCGGTCGAAAGCCTGTCCGAACATCCCCTGGCCAAGGCGATAGTGAAGCTCGGCGCAAAAGCCGGCCAGGAGACGGGCACAACTATTGTCCTCGATTTCGAATCGGTTTCAGGATTGGGCTTGCGCGCCAGGGTTGGCGAGAGCCAAATCATTCTTGGCAGCCGGACATTTATTGAGTCCGAAGGGATAAACACAGGAATGCTTGACCAAAGTGCCGCAATGCTAGAGAAATCCGGGAAAACATGTGTATTTGCGGCGAAAGATGGAAAGGTTGCCGGTATCATCGCGCTCGCCGATACGATCAGGCCCTCGGCCCCGGAGGCCGTATCCCTTCTCAAGAAAATGGGCCTTGAGGTCGTAATGCTGACCGGCGACAGGCGGCAGACGGCGGAGGCAATCGCCCGCCAGGCCGGAATTGAGCGGGTCCTCTCCGATGTCCGTCCGGGGGACAAGGCCGGCGAAATTCGGCGTCTCCAGTCGAATGGAAGG
>OMSV01000022.1 GCA_900290385.1 Syntrophobacter sp. SbD2
AGGCTTTCCTCGATCGACTACCGGGTCCTGACCGCCTCAGGGGCCGAGGAAGCCCTCGAACTGCTCAAGAACAAGCCGGTGGACCTGATGATCACTGACGTAAAGATGCCGGGCATGGGAGGCATGGACCTTTTTTCCGCCGCCCATGAGATCCGTCCGGGGCTTCCAGTCATGTTTCTGACAGCCTATGGGACAATCCCGGATGCGGTACAGGCCCTTAAAGCGGGGGCCATTGACTACCTGACAAAACCCTTCGATGGACGCGAGCTGATCTCGAAAGTCCAGGAGGTGCTCAAAAAAAGCGCGCCAAAAGCCACGCTCGATACGCTTCCTCCGTTGAGCCAATCGCTCTGGGGCGGGAAAAGCCCGGCAATGCGCGAATTGTATGGTCTGGTTGACCGCATTGCCAGAAGCGACGTAAACGTATTGCTCCTTGGGGAGAGCGGGGTGGGCAAGGAGCGAGTCGCGCGCCTCCTGCACCAGCGAGGTCCCCGCCGCGAGCAGCCTTTTATTGTTGTGGACTGCGGTTCCACTCCGAGCGGATTGCTCGAAAGTGAGCTTTTCGGGCACGTTCGCGGCGCATTTACCCACGCTATCAAGGATAAAAAAGGGTTGATCGAGGCGGCCGACAAAGGCAGCCTTTTTCTCGACGAGATTGGAAATATTTCCCATGACATGCAAGTAAGGCTCCTGAGGTTCCTGGAAGACAGGAAAATCAGAAGGATTGGAGATCTTAAAGAAATCCCGGTGAACTGCCGGGTAATTTCGGCAACCAATGTTAACCTCTCAGAAGATGTCGCCGCAGGGAATTTTCGCGAGGACCTCTACTACCGGCTTCGCGTAGTGACCCTGAAGATTCCGCCCCTCCGGGATCGACGAGAGGATATACCCGTCCTTGCGCAGCAGTTTGTGGAAAACTTCTGCAAAAACGAGAACCTCCCGCTGGTCAGGCTGCCAGCCGAAACGATCAAATGGCTCTGCGAATATCCCTGGCCCGGGAACGTGAGAGAACTCAAAAATGCCTTGGAAGGCGGAGTAGTCCTTTGTAGCGATGGGACCCTGCACAAAAGCGACCTGAGCCTCTCCGGGCTTCCCGATGCACCGCAGAAGTCCCCGGCAGCCAAAGGCGACACTTCCTCGCTGTCTCTTGACCAAAGCGAACGAAATGCGATTTTGCGGGCTTTGCAGCAGGCGGGCTTCGTTCAGAAGGAAGCCGCTCATCTCCTGGGAATAAGCCGAAGGGCTATCCATTACAAAATCAAAAAATACGGAATCGAATGCGGAAAGCGCTCAAGCATCGGCCATGAGGGTGATTGATCTCCTTACAAAAATATTGAATCCTTAAAGGCCTTGTGATAAAAATATCAAAACGCTCTTTTTCATTCTCATATTCGGAGAGATACTGATGAACTGGGCATGGCGCTTTGGTATTATAGTTCTTTCGGGAGTTCCTGCGATTATTGGCGGCGGAATCACTTATGGGCTGACGGAGAACTGGGCTGCAGTTATTGTCTGGGAAGCCATCGTCTTTTGTTTGCTGGTTGCAGTTCTCCTGAAGGGCGGGAAAGCAGGTTCAAGCCATCATAAGGTTGCGGTCCACTGATGGAATGCAGGAAAGAACAAAACAGCAGCAAATGTGCGTGCACCTATAGCGGATGCCCCAGGTCGGGTGTTTGCTGTGAGTGTATTGAGTACCACATGCAGAGCAGACAACTGCCGGGATGTTGTTTCCCACCGGATGCTGAAAGAACCTATGATCGTTCATTCGAGCATTTCGCCCGGTTGGTCGCAGCGAAAAAAGTCTAATCTGCTGAAAATCCCTATGCGCATCGCTCGCGATAGCGCACATTGAAAACAATGGCGTGAGAGTCCCCGTGAAGAGACTGCACGCCTTTTTTTTCACTGAACCGGTTCATACCGGAATTGCTTCATCCTTTGAGTAACCCACTTTTTCACTGCACGATGTGCAGTATCCGGCTTCGTTGAGGCACTCATCGCAATGCAGAGCGCCGCAAAGGCGGCATGTCCTTTTGGAGTGCTCTTTCGTCTTCGGAGCGCACCTCTTGCAATCTATCCACGTACTTTCCATCTGAGACTCCTCTATGTTCATCTAGTAGAAATATTAAGCACTTGGCTGGACTTTTCAACGGATGGCAAATGTTTCTGTGCGGGAAGGAAATGAGAGAGCTGAAGGCTCCGGGCCGGGCCGTGATGGGAGAGGGCTGTGTAGAGTCGACCGGGTATGCCGGCCCTGTAGAGTTATGAGGCCGGGGGCCCCAGTGCTTCAGCGCACTTTTTTTTGCTCTCCGGATTTTTCGGCGCCGTTGTTTTTCTCTGCTTTATACATCTTGTAGTTGATACTGTCCACGAGGGCCTGCCAGCTTGCTTCGATGATGTCGTGGGAGACGCCGACCGTACCCCATTGGTCTTGTCCGTCAGTGGATTCGATGAGCACGCGCACCTTGGACCCGGTACCGGCAATGCTTGGCAGGACGCGCACTTTATAGTCAATGAGTTCCATGCTTTTCAGCTCGGGATAGAATTTTTCCAGAGACTTTCGCAGGGCTTTATCCAGGGCGTTCACCGGGCCGTTGCCAAAGGCGGCGGTATGTTCGATCTGGCCTCCAACCCGGATCTGGATGGTCGCCTCGGCCACAGGGTCCTTATTTTCGCTCTGCTTCTGATCGATTACGCGGAAGCTGACAAGGGTCCTTATTTTCGCTCTGCTTCTGATCGATTACGCGGAAGCCGACAAGGTCGAAATATTTCTTGCTCTTGCCCATCGTCTTGTTGATAAGAAGCTCAAAACTCGCTTCCGCCGCCTCGAACTGAAATCCCTGGTTTTCGAGGTCCTTTAGCTCTTCGAGCACCTGCATGGCTACCGGGTCGCCCTTTGAAAGCTCAAGGCCGAATTCCTCGGCTTTTCGCGTCACTGCGGTTCGTCCGGCAAGATCCGAGACGAGAATTCTGCGTTTATTGCCAACCAGGTTAGGTTCGATGTGCTCGTATGTCTTCGGGTTTTTTTCGACCGCGCTGATGTGAACTCCACCTTTGTGCGCAAAGGCGCTTCGACCGACATAAGGCTGGTAGCGGTTCGGTGGGATGTTTGCCATCTCCATTATGAACCGGCTTACCTGCCGCAATCTCGCAAGGTGCTCGGGCCCAAGGCAGGCGAGTCCCATTTTCAGGCAAAGGTTGGCTATTATGGAGCAAAGGTTTGCGTTTCCACATCTTTCCCCGACCCCGTTGATCGTTCCCTGGACCTGCACAGCGCCCATCTCGACGGCTATCAGGGAGTTTGCGACGGCAAGGTCCGAGTCATTGTGAGCGTGAATTCCGAACGCAATACCGGGAAATTTCTCTTTGACGGCTTCTATGGCGTTACGGATTTGATTGGGTAAGGACCCTCCGTTGGTGTCGCACAGGATCACGCACTCGGCCCCGGCTTCCATCGCCTTTCCAACGGTGGCCAGCGCGTATTGCGGGTCGTCTTTGAACCCATCAAAGAAATGTTCCGCGTCGTAAAAGACGGTTTTTCCCTGCTGCCGTAGAAATTCAATGCTCCCGGAAATGAGGGCGAGGTTGCGATCGAGGGTCGTTCGGAGGGCTTCTTTTACATGCACCGTCCAGCTTTTTCCAAATATCGTAACCNNAAGCCTGCTTTATGTGATAGTTGCGGATTTCCCGGAAAAATTCCACATCCTTCGGGTTTGATCCAGGCCAGCCTCCCTCGATGTAATGAATGCCTATGTCATCGAGCTTGAGAGCTATGCGGACCTTATCGTCCGCCGAAAAACAAAAATCCTCGGCCTGCGTGCCGTCACGGAGTGTTGTGTCGTAGATTTTCACTTCCATCGCCGGTTCTCCCGATTAATTTGTACATTTTTACAATCCCCATAACTCATTGTGGCCGTGAGACCGGAGGAGGCAGCAGAAGTTTAAAAACCGGGGCAGCGCTCGAAGGGAATTGTTTGCTTTAAACGTTGAGCCATCTGCCGGGGCATACGGCAGTGGCTTTTAACAGGCTTGTTGCCGGCCTACTGTTTTTCTTCCTGAATCTGAATGTGTTCGCTCCCTTGCAATTGTCTGTCCAGCTCGAAGGCGTCATGCAGCACTCTTACCGCCAATTCGGTATACTTTTCGTCGATTACGCACGAGATCTTTATCTCCGAGGTGGCAATCATCTTGATATTGATGTTTTCTCTGGCGAGCGCTTCGAACATCCTGGACGCCACTCCGCTGTTGCTCCTCATTCCAAGCCCGATGATGGAAACCTTGGCGATGCCGGGATCACCCGTCACCAGGCAGTCGCCCAGTACGGGCGCAAGTGAGCTCAGGATGGCAAGCGTCTGATCGTAAGAGGTCTTGGGAACCGTAAATGAAATATTTGCCCTGCCCGGAACACCGCTTGCCCCCTGGACAATCAGGTCAACGTTGATATTTGCAGCCGAGATCGGCTGGAAAACCTTCGCTGCGATTCCCGGCTCGTCTGGGACGTTGGTGATCGTTACTCGGCCTTCGTTTTTATTGAAGGTGATTCCCGAAACCGCCGGCTTTTCCATTGTATCATCCTCCCGTGTAACAAGGGTGCCCGGGACATCGGTGAGCGAGGAAAGCACCCTGACGGGCACATCGTACTTCATGGCGAATTCCACCGAACGATGATGGAGGACCTTGGCCCCCATGCTGGCCATCTCCATCATTTCTTCGTAGCTTATTTTATCCAGTTTGCGCGCTTTGGAGCATACTCTGGGGTCTGCGGTGAACACCCCTTCCACGTCCGTGTATATCTCGCATACGCTGGCATGAAGCGCCGCCGCAAGCGCTACCGCAGTAGTATCGGACCCTCCACGCCCGAGCGTGGTAATGTTCCCATCATCGTCATATCCCTGAAACCCGGCCACAACTACGATCTTGCCATCCTGCAGACTCTCGATGATGGGCTGGGTCTGTATCCAGTTTATGCGGGCCTGGCCGAATTGGCCGTCTGTCATGATACCGGCCTGGTATCCGGTCATGGAAACAGCCTGGGACCCCATGGCTTTCACAGCAATGCAGAACAGGGCTATGGTGGTCTGCTCGCCGGTGGCAAGCAGAACGTCCATCTCACGCGGGTCGGGATGCTCGGCAATCTCGCACCCCAGCTTTATCAGCCGGTCGGTTTCACCCGCACGCGCCGAAAGGACCACAACCAACTGGTCGCCCTCTTTCTGCCTAGCGAGGACCCGTCCTGCCACCGAATTGATTCTTTCCGCATCGGCAACCGAGGTCCCGCCGTACTTCTGAACAACAAGAGCCATCTGTTTGAG
>OMSV01000111.1 GCA_900290385.1 Syntrophobacter sp. SbD2
GGGATCGAAAATCCTGCCGTACCACAGGGCATTATCGGCAAGTATCAGCCCGCCATTACGCAAAATCCTCATCGATTCCGTGTAATATGCACCATAGTTTTGCTTGTCGGCATCAATGAAGACAAGGTCTGTTTTTGCATCCGGCAGGGTCTTCAGGACTTGCAGCCCATCACCTGTGCGCACCTCGATCTTGAAGCCGATCGAGCTTCTGGCGAAGAAATCCTGCGCGATCTTTGCATAGTCAAGATTATGCTCGATGGTCAGGATGTCCCCGTCATGGGGCAGTGCCTCGGCCATGGCAAGGGCCGAGTAACCGGTAAAGGTGCCGATTTCGACAATGTGCTGCGCGCCGGACAATTGAACCATCAACTGCAAGAACCGGCCTTCGACCCTTCCTGTGAGCATACTGGGATAGGCTGTCCTTGTCAGTGTATAGTTCTCAATCTCCTCGAGGAGCGCAGACAGGGGCGTTGTATGATCGGCGGCATACTCTTCGGCCTCCTTGGCCACCATATCCATGAAGCAGTAAATGGAGGCCGATCTATCCGCCTGCCTCGAACCTTGAGTATAGTTTGGGCTCATAGGGTCCCCCAGTTTAGAGATCGTTGGCATGACGCCGCCATATGCCAGCTATATCGCGTCAAGCACCTCGCCGTTCATAGCGGTTTCGAGGACTTGCACATAAGCGCGCACAACCGCTTCGACCGGAGTTCCGATCGAAGGGTCCATGTTGAAAGCCTTGAGTGTATCAACCACCCAATTCGGGCTTACGACGTTGATGCGTATGTGCCTGGGCATTTCCAGCGCCGCTGCCCTGGCAAAGCCTTCGATTGCCGAGTTGACGAGGCTTATCGCAGTTGAACCAATCATCGGCCTGCGGNNTCGTTTACGTAGTCCATGCCCAGGCGCACGAGGTTTACCTGCCCCATCAGTTTACTGTTTAGACCAAGCGCAAAGTCCGCATCCGAAAGAGAACTCATGGTACCAAACTTCGCAAGTCCCGCCACGTTGATCACGGCATCGACTCGTCCTGTCATCTCGAACATCCTTGAAATGGATGTCTTGTCCCCAATATCGACCTTGATGATGGATTGGCTCAAGCTGACCGGGATCACCTCCCAGCGGCTGCCGATCTCCCGCACAATTGCGCTGCCTATTGTTCCTGTAGCACCGATTACGATGATCTTCATGTCTTTATCCTCCTATGATAGACTCATATAACACCTTGTTCGACAAAAATGCGCCTGGGGGGAAAGTTGGTCAAAATTTAGCTGCTAATTTGTCCGAAATAGGTTGCATTTCTGAGATTATTGGTTACACTACTTGCGTGCCAATGGAGTAGGTAGTTTTGAGTTACGCAGGAAATCGATCTTTCACCGGTATTAATTGGTGCGGTTTCGGAGTAGCTCTTAGTGCCGCACCAAGAGAGCAGTGGAAAAAACACAAAATTTAAAGAAGGACAACAAATGGTGGAAGGTAAAGTAAAGTGGTTTAATGACCAAAAGGGCTATGGCTTTATTGAAGCTGACAGCGGACACGATGTCTTCGTTCATCATTCAGCCATCGAAGGCGAAGGTTTCAAGACTCTGAGCGAGGGTGACCGGGTCAGTTTCGCAGAAGAAAAAGGCGCCAAAGGACCGAGCGCCACAAACGTAAGGAAGCTCTAATCAAAGCTTTGTGAAAGGCATTAACAACGAACGTTAGCCGGAGCCATGAAAAGCTCCGGTTTTTTTGTGCCCCCCCCGGAGCAGCAACCCAACGAAAGTTAATGCAGACAAGGTGATTTCAATGATTGGACCGCGTCTAAAAAACGCGGTCCAACGGCTGCTGGCCGCCTTGAAACTTTTTCTTACTTCTTCTTGGGAAAAGCGGCGTCGAGGTAGTCGGCAATGGTGTTATCAATGAACTCTTCCGGCCTCACGTCGATGTTGGTGATGTCCTTGGTAACCTGGCCGGTTTGCGTACCGCCCTTGCTGCTCGATATATCAAATTCGAGCGTGAGGTACTTGACCACCAGAGGGGTATCCGACCCGCTTGCCGCTCCGGCGGCGGCTCCCCCGGCTGCTCCCTGAGCGGCCCCCTGCCCTCCACCACCTAATGCAAGCCCGCTCAGCGCACCCAGGACAGCTCCTGCTGCAGCTCTGCCGCCCGTCTCCTTGGCGACTGTCTGGCTATTGTCCACCTGATGATACTTTGCGGTGACACGTACCTGGACAGCGGCGCGGGCCGGGTTGTCCGGCACTTCGTAGCCGTTGTCTTCCAGATACTGGACGGTTTCTTTAAGGTAATTTAGATTATGAGGCAGTCCGGGGAAGTTGTCATTGGTGACCTGGACACCGATGGAGTCCTCCCTGGGTCCGGTTCTGAAGTAGATCATAAGATCGGGCGGCGGAGTGTAGGCAGGGGGCTTCGCGGTCTGGGCCCCGATGGTTGCCGGGAAACATGAAAGACAAATGAACACAACTGCAAGTATACAGGGGACCATGGCTGCTTTGATCGACGAACTCTTCTTCATTGCTTTTTTCCTTTCTCATTATTTTAGTCTGGGTGATGCCTTAAACGGGCAATAGAGATGCCGAGAGCGAAAAGAGAAGAGCACAGGCGGAAGAGCGAAAGAAGCTTTTGCCGCTCTCCCTTCACTGCGGTAGTTTATTAGATCGCCTCGAAATGTCAAGATGACGTTAAACCATCTGACCCACTTCGGCCTCCACCGCTTTGAGCAGATCTCCGCTTTTTATGAGGCTCACTATCGTGTTGATATCATAAGAGAGGATACGGTCCTTATCCAGGTGGGGAACCACCTTGCGAACGGCCCTGTATGCAGCCAGAGTTCCAGCCCCCGGCTTCAGATTCGTGAAAAGGTCCAGGGCCTGGGCGCCGCACAGCAATTCGATGGCGATGACGAATTGGGCGTTTCTGACTACTTCCCTGCACTTGCGGGCGGAAAGAGCACTCATCGGCACAATGTCTTCCTTGTTTGCCGAAGTTGTGACGGAATCAACGCTTGCGGGATGTGCGAGCACCTTGTTTTCCGAAACAAGAGATGCCGCCGTCGTAGCATGGATAACCTTTGCTCAACCTGAATATTTGAATTTCCGCCACCATGAAGCCGGGATGGGGTGCCTTTTGACATGCGCAAAGTGATCTTGCCCGGATGATTTCTGATGAAGCCACTCCCTAGGGGTGGGTCAGGCCGCCTCGGATCGGGTCCGGGGCAGCCTGTAGGTTTTTTCGCCCTGATGGGGGAATTCTAACCCTTTTTCATCACCCATTATGGCTAAAGGCGCTTTGCTTAGGATAAAAAATGTAACGCTGAAAATCCGAACCTGAACCCCCCGGAGTCTCATCGGGCGCGTGCAGACGGACACTAACGAGAACCAGAGGTTGAACCTGCCGCCTCTATTGAGCACTTGGTAAAGTCAATCTCCTTACCGCATTTTTTGCAAACATGCTTCTCGTCGAATTCATCCGAGAAGATTTCTTTTTCCTGGCCGCATCCCGGGCAAAAACATGAGAACGACTGCAGGGTCTTAAATTGCTCGAATCCGGGACAGTGTTGCGGTGTCGTCATTTGTCAGCTCCTCTTTGAAAGATTTCAGTGGTGATTATAGTGGCTCGCCGCCGTTCTCAGGACAGGCCGAATTGCATAGAGCCGAGCTTCCTGAGAGCAGCCCTGGCTTCATCGACCGTAATTCCAAGGTTCCATGGCTCCATAAACCCGCAGAGCATGAGTTTCCAACCTTGCTCATCGTGGAAGATGTCCACATCATCTTCGCACGCGATGCCGCACCCTTGCTCTCCCAATATTTCAAACAGGGTCTCCCTGATTTGCTGTTGGCCTTCCATATCAAAATCTCCCCCGATTCTTGAGGTCACAAAAACATTTGTAATGATCTATTCATGACTCTTTTAATTACGATTCCCTGGTTGAGCAATGCTTTCACAAGAAGGATTCAGACAGGATTAAGCTATTAATCCTGCCTAAGAAAGCAGAAAGAATTGGCCGCTTCAATGCATCCCGAGCGCCTCCAGCAGATAGGGCGCCGTATGGGAATTTTTTGAGCGGGCGACCTCCTCGGGGACGCCGGCGGCAACGATGCGCCCACCACCCTGTCCACCTTCGGGGCCGAGGTCGATAACGTAATCGGCCGATTTGATCACGTCCGGATGATGTTCGATTATGATAATCGTGTTCTGCTGGTCCACCAGTTTTCTCAGGACGTGCAGGAGCTTGCTGATATCTTCAAAATGCAGGCCGGTCGTGGGTTCATCGAGGATGTACAGTGCTTTGCCCTGGCCCCGCCGGCTCAATTCAGCCGCAAGTTTGATCCTCTGGGCCTCGCCTCCCGAAAGAGTGGTGGCCGGCTGTCCG
>OMSV01000215.1 GCA_900290385.1 Syntrophobacter sp. SbD2
TTTCCTGGCCCCCAGCCACCCGCATGCCGTTCACGCGGCAGATGGTCGGCTTCTTGCACATGAGAATGGCGTCAACCATGTGGTTGAACAATTCCATGTACTGGCCGTACTCGTCATTTCTCATGCTGTAGTACTCACTGTACTCCCTCGTGTTGCCGCCCGTGCAAAACGCATAGGGGCCGGTGCCCGTGAAAATGGCCGCCACCACACTTCTGTCCAGCGATACGTTCTCAAACCCCGCGATGACTCCCTTGACCATCTCGGTGGTGTAGGAATTGAACTGCTTTGGGTTGTTGAGCCGAATCCACGCCGTAAACAACCCTTCCACAATCTTTCCGGAAGCATCTTTAAGAGGCTTTTTTTCAAACACCACACATGGGGCATCCGCATCAGTGCCCCAGTGAACATCCGTGTGGAGCATGTGATTTTTTGCGCCGTTATCCCTTGGCATCCATTCTAAAGACATAGTATTTGCTCCTTTTCAATCGTTAACCTGAGTTGCGGGTTTCGGTGTTCCGAAGCGCCGGTTCCTTACTCAGTGCCGAATTTTTTTACAAGTCTATTCATATCGGAACTGCGGGCGCCTTAGAAGTCGGGCGTCAGAACAATCCTTTTGTCCGGCGCCTTGCGGTGCGCCTCCTCGAAAGCCTCCCGGATGGAACTCATTGGACGGGTCTGCAAGAACGGCCCGACTGAGACCTTGCCGGCGAGTACTGTCTCCAGCACCTGCGGGTAGTATTCCGGCAGGCATCCCCAAGTGCCGACGATTTCCGCGTCGAAGGCCATCAGGCGGCTCAGCGAATACTCCACCTTGCCNNAACCGGTGGCCTCAAAGATCTTCCACCCGAAAACCGGTAATCCGTTCTGCTTTTGAATGGCTTTCACTTCGCCGGCCAAATCCCTCGGTCCCTTGCCGGCCACGTTGATGACAAAATCGGCGCCGTATTGCTTCATCTTCTGGAGCTTCTCATCGGTACTCGCAATATATTCAGGCGACCCAACTTTTGGAGACATCTGGCTGGTTCCGGCTACTGCGATGACAGTTCCGGCCCCAAGCGCCTTAGCGGTCTGAACCATGTACTGGCCAACGCCGCCAATTCCAATCACGATTACATTGTCACCGATGTCGAGAGAGGCGCGTTTGGCGGCTTGAAAGGGAGTAGTGACCGCATCGGCGACCACTGACAGATGTTCCAGAGGGATGCCCTTGCGGTCTCGGATTTCGCACAAGTCGACGGAGGGAACGGGAATGTGACTGGCAAATCCGCCGTATATCCCGAGGCTGTTCCCCGGCATTTTCTGGCTCAGGCAGCGGTTGCCCCTCCGGGTCTTACAAAGAAGACACTGCCTGCAGGGCATCACAGCCGGAATAATCACTTCCTTGCCAATCCAGGCTGCGTCACCGGCCACCACAGTGCCGGAAATCTCGTGCCCCAAGGTCAAAGGCGGCTTGCAAACCGTAGGCACACCATCGTAGAAGTAGCCAAGGTCCGTGTGGCATAAGCCACAACCCGCCACCTTCACGAGGGCCTCGCCGGCCTTGAGTTCGGGAACCGGCAACTCCACCAGTTCGAGCCTTCCGGGGGTTGTCTCTCCCGTCTCTTTGTTTCGGACGGCAGGCTGCGCCATTTGCCAGGCCATAATCTTATCGGGTGCTGACGACATTTGTCTCCTCCAGTCATAACGGTAGGTTGGAATGCTGGCCGGCAATATGCCCGGCAAAGCGAACTAAGAGGGATACGAAAGTAACAGCTACATTTCCGCTACAATCTAGCTTTTTGAGAAGATGGTGTCAACAGGTTTTTAAAACCGCTTCGGCAAATCTGCGGCGGGTAAGGGAATAGGCCTTTTGAGCCCTTGCCGGGCTGGCCTGCCGGCACCGGACCGGCTCTTAGCCGCGCGGCGGCAATCGGCCGGCCACAGCCCTAAGTCAGCCCTCGCTTGCTTGCGGCCTCGATATCCAGGATTCTCCGTTTCATCTCGTCAGGCACGGGGACCTTCGCATTATTTCGGTAATCATAAAAAACGAGCATCGCATCCCCTTCGGCGGCAATCTTTGAGAGCCGGTGGCTGACGACACGGTACTTCATCGTGAACCTGTCATGCCCGATATCTGAGACGCGCGCTCCGACCGAGACCACGTCGGGATAAGTCACCGGGGCGCGAAACCTGCACTGCGTTGATGCCATGATGGGACCGGTCCCGGTTTTGTCGAGAAACTCCCAGGTCCTTAGCCGATCGAGATAGGCAATGCGAGCGTGTTCGAAATACCGGAAGTAGGCGACGTTGTTGACGTGGTGAAAGGTATCCTGGTCCCCCCAATAGACGGGGATCTCCACAATAACCGGAAAGGCTTCATGCAGTGTCTGTTTCATGGGCACCTTCACAATGGCAAAAAATGTCTATCAGGAAAACAGGACCTGAAGCGAACAGGAACGTAATACCTGACTCCAAGGATTTCAATAAAAAACGGCGGGGCGCCGGGCCGCATAGAACCATAGGTTCAGCCGGATAATCTCATGGATCCTGTTGGAGATACTCGCTGAATGCGGCATTGGACCGCTTCCGTCCGAATAATTCATTATAGTGAAATATCTAATTTTTCTCCAGGAATTTTCAGGGAAGTGATTTTGTCACAAAAATGGGGGATTGGCGTTAAAATCGATGGAAAATACTTGACCTGACGGTGCAAACTGTATTAGATAAATTCATCATGGTGAACTTTCGCCATGGAATTCACGAAAATTTAAACCTGCGAACGTAGATTGTGGTGAATTAATTGGATACAGTTACTCTTTAAGGAGAATCAAGATGCTCTTGCCCAGGTTTGATTTCGATGAGCCGGCAACAGTGGCAGAAGCCTGTCAGGTTTTGTCCGAATTCGGCACAAGGGCTAAAGTGGTCGCGGGCGGCACCGATCTGATGGTCAACATGAAAAAGAATCTGGCATCACCCGAGCGGCTGGTTTCCATTGCGAGGATCCCGGAACTCAAAAAGCTGGACTCATCCTCGGCCATGTTGAGGCTCGGGTCATGCCTAACGATTGCAAATACCGCAGCATCGGAGGCGATCGGGAAAAGATGGGGTGCGATTTGCACCGGGGCAAAATCGCTGGGCTCTCCTCTTGTCCGCAATCGCGCTACGGTCGGCGGAAATCTCGGGGCCGCAAGGCCTGCCGCAGACATGCCCCCCTCTCTTATGGCCTATGGTGCAAGGGTGGTCCTCGTCAAAGAATCCGGAGAAAGAATCGTGCCTCTGGATAATTTTTTCCGGGGTCCGGGATTGACCGAAATCGCACCCGATGAGGTCCTGACGGAAATTCAAGTGGATGCTCCGCCTCCATATTCAGGCGCCGGCTATATGAACCTGGGCCTTCGAAGCTCTTGTGATTGCAACATTGTAAATGTGGCGTCCTTTATCACTCTCGAAGGCCCCGGCGGTCCGATCATAAACGCACGCATCATCATGGGCTGTGTTGGCCCTACCCATCTGAGGGCGCCTTCGGCCGAAAAGACCCTGGTCGGTGAAAATCCGGGCGAGGCCCTGTTTGCCAGGGCAGCAGATGCTATTGTCGCATGCGCGCCTGGGGTTCGGTCGATGGACTGCACGCCCATAGATGACTTCAGGGGCTCGTCGGAATATAAGAGGGACATGGTGAAGGTGCTAATCCGCAGAACGCTTGCCGCCGCATATAAAGACGCGGTAAAGGACTAGTTAGCGGTCCGATTGATTTAGGAGGAGACACTTCATGGCTAAACTCATTCATCTGACGATCAATGATAAAGAATATGATGTCGCAGTGGAACCAAACGAGCTCCTGGTGGACGTGCTCCGTTACCGCCTGGGGCTGACCGGCCCCAAGAAGGGCTGCGGTATGGGAGACTGCGGTTCGTGCACGGTGATCATGGACGGCGATGCGGTTAATTCCTGCCTGGTCCTTGGGGTGCAGGCCCACCAAAGAAAAATCACCACCATCGAGGGGTTGGAAACCGATGGGGAATTGCATCCGGTTCAGAAGGCGTTCATCGAACACGGGGCCATCCAGTGCGGGTTCTGCTCCTCGGGCATGCTCCTTTCCGCCAAGAACCTGCTGGACAAAAATCCCAAACCGACTGAAGTGGAAATTCGCAGCGCCTTATCGGGGAACCTGTGCAGGTGTACCGGATATCAGAAAATCATTGAAGCCGTGAAATCGGTGGGCAGGTAGCTGAGCGTCGATAAACCGCCAACAGGTCAATGGATATGCCAAGGAGAGATTTAAATGGGTGACTTTGACGTTATCAATTCGAGGGCTGCCAGAATCGATTCGCCTGCTAAAGCTACGGGGCGCGCCGTATACGTAGACGATATGAAAATGCCGGGGATGCTCTACGGCGCAATGCTGCAAAGCCCCCTGGCGCACGCCCGGATAAAAAGTATAGATATTTCGGCCGCCTCACGTCTTCCGGGCGTAAAAGCAGTCGTAACTGCAAAGGAGGCTGGGATCGTACCATACGGTGTAAGCCCTGCGCGCCACGATGAGACGCTCTTTTGCCATGACAGGGTGAGGCACATCGGGGACAACGTGGCGGCCGTTGCGGCGATAGATCTTGAGACCGCCGTGCACGCTCTTTCCCTTATAAAGGTGGACTACGAGGAGCTTCCCGTGCTCCTTACCATCGAGCAGGCAATGGCCGATGGCGCTCCGCTGATACATGAGGGATATCCACGAAATATCTCTGCCGAAGTACACCAGGAATTCGGAGATGTAAAAGCGGCATTCAAACAATGCGACCTCATAAAAACCACCAGCTTTGTAAACAAGCGCCAGGATGGGGCCTTTATCGAACCCCAGGGGTGTATCGCATACTATGATCACCTTGGAAATCTGACCCTTTACTCCTCCACCCAGGCGCCGCACTATGTACAGCGCACCGTGGCGATGGTTTTGGGCCTGCCTATAGGCAAAGTGCGGGTGGTAAAGCCTTATGTGGGCGCCGGATTCGGCCCCAAGGCCGCTGCAAATCACCTGGAGCTGGCGGCATGCCTTCTTGCTATGAAGACCGGAAAACCGGTCAAGATGATCTTCGAGAGGGAACAGGTCTTTTTGCACAGCCGGGGAAGACACCAGTTCTTCCACACTTTCACCACCGGCGTGAAAAAAGACGGCTCCATCATGGCGCTCGATCATGAATGCTATCTTAACGGGGGCGCCTACTCGAGCTTCGGAATCGCCACCGTCTACTATGCCGGGTCGCTGCTTGGCGGTCCGTACAAATTACCCAATATGAAATATGACGGATACCGGCTCTACACCAATCTCCCCGCCTGCGGCGCACAGCGCGGACACGGCGGTGTGGCG
>OMSV01000010.1:0-8355 GCA_900290385.1 Syntrophobacter sp. SbD2
GACTTGGTAATGTCCTGCCGGGCCGCCTGAGGCAAGCTGAAAAAGACGGCTGAAAGAAAGAGGGGCGCTGGCTGGCCGGGCACGGGCATTTCTTGAAAGAACTATACATGCTCTGGTTTCATTAAGTGGAGCTTTGGGCGCTGCAGAAGGCGGGGGAAATCTTTCCCTGGCCGGTAAGAAGTCACAAGGAGATGGTCGAAGTGCAAACCATCAGACACAAAACATCGAGGTTCAAAAACAACGCTCTTTTCGCCGCCGAATACAACCTTGCGGTTGAGGAGCTTCTGGAAATCTACACCGACGATTCCCCTTACGCCATTACCATGCGCCTACCCGGTGACGATATAAACCTAGTGACGGGGTTTTGCTTTACCGAAGGAATCATCGGTTCCCGCGATGACCTTCTTTCAATCAGGCACTGCGAGGCAACTCCGGGAGAGCGCAGGGTGCTCGTCTACCTGGACAGAAAAAGATCGTGTAATACGGTGAATATCGAGAGACGGCGCGAGTACCTTAGCAAGTCCAGTTGCGGATTGTGCGGCAAGAGCGAAGCGGACGAAATATATTGCGAAAGCCCCCCGGTTAAGACATTCCACAAAATGTCTCTGGGCGACCTCCTGATGTTCAAGCAATCCTTCGAAACCCGGCAAACCATTTTCCCGCTCACCGGGTCAACGCATTCGGCTTCTCTTTTCGGTCTCCGTCGTAACCTGCTTGCATTCGCCGAGGACATCGGCCGTCACAACGCCTTCGACAAGGTAATCGGGGCGTTGGTCAATGAAGACAAAACACGGAAGGCGTTCCTTGCCATCGTTTCGTCTCGCCTGAGTTTCGAGATGGTACAAAAGGCCGGTGTACTCGGCCTCGAAATCCTAGCCGGGATCTCGGCGCCAACCAGCATGGCGGTCGAGATGGCCGACAGGCTGAATATCACCCTGATAGGTTTTTTGCGTGAGAACAGTATGAGTATCTACACGCATCTGAAGAGGATACTCACCTCCCCGCTCAATTCCACCGAGCCCGCGGCTGTGAACCACGCACGGGTTCCGCTAGCGTAGTGAACGGCCTTATGGCAAACAGAAGCTCAATTCATTTGACAAGAATGGGGCATTCATTTAGTGTGCGTTATGTCATATTTGTCATAACGCACACTTTTCAGTGATTCATTTAGACGGTCTGAGACAGGCTGATTCTTCTCAATCTGCACACAGACTGAGAAGAGATCGCGCCGAAAAAAGCTTTTGATGGCGCTATGGATCACTGTTGAGAGATTCCCTCCGGTCCCTTTGTCAAACCTGACTGTTACCCATACTCGATCCCGTGGAGGGGACAGGAGGACGCGGGGATGTGGAGAATAGCGGTAACGAAGAGGAAACTGAGAAAAACAACGACTTTTTGCACAAGCATCAACGAGTAAGGCATGAAATGACGAAGGAGAAACGCGGATGCACATGGTGAAGTTGACGATCGACGGCAGAGAAGTTTTTGCGCAGAAGAACAGCACGATCCTCCAGGCGGCGAAAAGCGCGGGAATCAGAATCCCCACGCTCTGCTTCCACGAAAGGATGAAACCTCTGGGTTCATGCGGGATTTGCCTTGTTGAAACTGGCGGAAATTCCGAACCCGTGGCTTCATGCAAGACACCTGTCACCGATGGGATATCGGTCACTACACAGTCGGACCGCCTTCTGCACATGCGGCAGGATGCATTGAAAGCGTTGCTCGTCAATCATCCACTGGACTGCCCGATCTGTGACAAGGCAGGCGAATGTGCGCTCCAGGACCTGGTTTACGAGCATGGCATAACAAACGTTCAAATGCAGCCGCCAACGTCGAAATTCACCAAAGCGTACAGCACAACTTTCATAAGATCTTGGCCGGAACGCTGCATCCTATGTCAGCGTTGTGCAACTGCCTGCAATGAAATACAGGTGATAGGCGCTCTTGAGGTGACAGACGGACCTGAGGGCAAGCTGATTTCATACGACCAGGATAAGTGTGTTTCATGCGGTGAGTGCATACAGGTATGTCCGGTTGGTGCACTGCTTCAAAAGAAAACCCCTCTGCGTTGGCGGCCTTGGGAACTGACGAAAGTCCGAACTACCTGCCCTTACTGCGGAGTTGGATGCCAGCTTCTGCTTCATATCAAGGACGGTAAAATCGTCAGGGTATCAGGTGTCGAAGATGGCGAGCCAAATAAAGGGCGATTATGTGTAAAGGGAAGATACGGGTTTGATTTCATCTATTCGGAAGAAAGGCTGAAAACACCGTTGATCAGGGAAAACGGGCGCTTCAGGGAAGCATCCTGGGAAGAGTCTTTGGACCTGGTGGCGAAGAAGTTCAAGGAGATAATCGCGGAAAGCGGTCCCGACGCCATAGGCGGCCTCAGTTCCTCCCGCAGTATCAACGAAGATTCCTATCAGATGCAGAAGCTGTTTCGCTCAGTGATCGGGACGAACAATATCGATAACTGCGCACGTACCTGACACGCCCCTACAGTCGCCGGGCTGGCGGCAGCATTCGGTTCAGGTGCAATGACGAATTCGTTCAGCGAATTTGCCGATGCAAAAATGTTTCTGGTGATCGGGTCCAATATGACCGAGGCACATCCGGTGGCGTCAACCTTTCTCAAAAACGCGGTTCGAAACGGCGCGAAATTGATCGTCGTCGATCCACGAAAGCACAGGCTCTGCGATTTCGCGACAATGCATCTGCCGATACAGGTCGGGAGCGATATCGCCCTGTTGAACGCCATCATGCACGTGCTCATCACTGAAGAGATCTATGACAGGCGGTTTGTCGAGTCATGCACGACCGGCTTCGAGGCTCTCAGGGAAAAGGTCATGGACTACCCGCCCGAGTATGCCTCCGGGATATGCGGGATCGATCCTGATATGATCCGGAAAACCGCGCGAGTCCTGGCATCGGTAAAGCCTGTGATGCTCTGCTACACTCTTGGGATCACCGAGCATACCTGCGGCAGGAACAATGTTCTTTCAGTCGCAAACCTTCAGATGCTCCTTGGAAACATGGGCGTCGAATGCGGCGGCGTAAACCCTCTGCGAGGGCAAAACAACGTGCAGGGCGCATGCGACATGGGCGCGCTGCCGAATGTACTTCATGGGTACCATAGTGTGACAGACCCGGCGGCACGTGAAAAATTTGAAAAGGCCTGGGGGGTCACCGGACTTCCCTCCAAGGTAGGATTGACAATGCCGCAGATGATGGAAAAGCTTGTCAATAAGGAGATCAGAGCGTTCTATATATTTGGTGAAAATCTAGCCAACAGTGAACCGGACATCAGAAAGGTCGAGCACGAGTTGGCTTCGGCTGAATTCATCGTCTGCCACGATCTGTTTGAAACTGAGACAACGCGATTTGCGCACGTCATCTTCCCTGCTGCGGCGTGGAGTGAAAACGACGGCACTTTCACCAACAGTGAGCGCCGCGTCAGCCGGGTCAGGACGGCCAGCCCTCCTCCGGGATCGGCAAAGCCGAACTGGTGGATATTCAAGCAGATTGCTAAACGCATGGGGCACGATTGGCAATCCGACAGCGCGCAGGAACTCTGGGATAATGAGATATCCGTTCTGGCCCCGGGTCTGGCAGGGATTAAATATTCCAGGATTGAAAATAACGGACTTCAGTGGCCTTGCACTACCCTGGACCACCCCGGGACCTGCTTTTTGCATCAGAATGGGGAGTTCACGTGCGGACGGGGCCGATTCAGCGTGGTGGACTGGACTCCGCCGGCTGAAGTGGTCGATGATGAGTACCCGATGGTACTAAGCACCGGCCGCCGGCTGTACCACTACCATACCCGCACCCAGACAGGCAGATGCGTTGGGTTGAACGAGCTTCTTCCGGAAGAGACCGCCGATATCTCATTTGAAGACGCAAAATCCTTTGGGATTGAATCCGATGAAAAGATCAAGGTGAAATCGCGGCGGGGAGAGGTTGTGGTCAAGGCCCGGTTGACCCCCGAGGTGCCGCCGGGAATGGTCTGGATGGCATTTCATTTCCGTGAGAATTGCGCTAACTGGCTGACCAACCCGGTGTTCGATCCGGTGACTTTTACTGCAGAATATAAGGCCTGTGCGGTCCGGATCGAAAAGCTATGACGTGAGGGGTTCGATATTTGGGTCCATCGTAAAATTACCGCGAGTATTGATTGAAGGATGTCCCTGATGACTATGATCGGTCCCTATTCCTTTGAAGATTACCTGCAGGCCGTTGAATCCTTTCACGGCTCAGTCGCCCCCGGACTTCTCGTGGGCGGTTTCATGGTGGACCTTGCCATGAAACGGATGCCCGAGGGAGCGCTCCTCAACGCCATTTCCGAGACACATGCCTGTCTGCCTGACGCCATCCAACTGCTAACGCCTTGCACGGTGGGAAACAGCCGGCTCAAGATAATCAATTTTGGCCGGTTCGCACTGAGCATTTATGAAAAAGACAGTGGAGAGGGAGTCAGGGTTTTTATGGATGCCGGCCGGCTGGAATCCTGGCCCACCATCCGTGCATGGCTTTTCAAACTTAAACCCAAAGCCGAACAGAACCGGGAGCGGCTTCTTGCTGAGATCCGGGAGGCTGGGCAGCGTCTTTGCAGAGTGCAGCCCATTCGGGTCGATCGGCAGCATCTGCACAAAAAAAATAAGGGTCGCATTTCTTCCTGTATCGAGTGCGGCGAGCCCTATCCTCTTCAGGATGGCCCCATTTGCCTGGCCTGCCAGGGGGCAACGGTCTATGTCTCGATCCCTGACAGGCAGCAAGGTCGGAGCATGCACCTCATCCTGGTTAAGCCGCAACATCCGGGCAGGACAAGCAGAGGACTGGTTGGCAACTGCGGTATGTGCGGCGAGCCGTATCCGGAGAGTGATGGTCCTGTATGCCACGCATGTCAGGGTGAATCGGTGAGAGTGATACGCGACTGATCTTCACTGAAAAAACAGGAAAAAGTTATGGATTCAACTGAGCGAATCCCACTCATAAGAAAGATAAAATCTGAGGATTTCGAGGAGGTATCCAGGATCTACAGCGCAGTTACCAGACAAGCCGAAAGTGCCGATTTCGCCGAATTGATCGAGGCGCACTCCCGGAGCAACGATTCCGGCAGCCTTGTTGCGGAATTGGACGGCAGGGTCGTAGGATTTTTGATCAGCTATATTCTGGTCTTGGGCTTCGGAACAGGAAAAAGCGCCTGGATTGCGTCGATGGGCGAAGACCCAGGGCACACAGGGCAAGGAATAGGTGCGCGGCTGGCCGCTGAAATCCTCAGGTTCTATGAAACGCAGGGGATTTCCAGGGTTTATACCTCCCTCAAATGGGAAGACGCCGACTTAATCTCATTTTTCAGGACCCTGGATTTCAAGAGAAGCGATTTCATCAACCTGACAAAAGAGCTTGGTTAAGATGGTAACGTCCCTATTTCAATAGAAGACATCTCTTCTGAAAAGCAAAAAATGGTTCTCATCGATTGTTCATATGTCCGAATCATAATTAATTTTAAAAAACCAGCCGTTTTAGAGGCCTAAAGGACCATTTTGGCCTCGAATTCATGGTTGTAAGAAGCCGGGAGCGGATGCACGGTCGAAATTTCCCTTTCTTCCTCTTCGAGCGCTTCGCGCCTTCGAGTGAAACTACCTATTTCAAATAACTCCTATATTCCTGATTACTCAGGCTTGTCCCGTCCTCTCAGTGATGATACATTGTTACTACTGAGGTATTAACGGAGGATTAATCATGATCAAAAGACTAACGAAACACGGCAACAGTCTGGCCCTTGTGATCGACCGGTCCGTACTGGACCTGCTCAAAATCGACCGGGAAACCCCATTGGATGTATCTACCGACGGCCAGGCCCTTATCATATCTCCAGTGCGGGACGCTGAGCGGTTGGACAGGTTTCAAAAGGGGCTCGAATCGGCCAATCGAAAATATGGGCGCGCCCTCGAAAGATTGGCAGAGTAGGCTGTGAATACCGCGCTTCTTAGCCTGACCGATGTGCTTGAAATTCACAGAGACCAGCTAGGTCGCTAACCAGGCTCTCACGGTATGCGCGACATGGGCCTCCTGCTTTCTGCTCTTGCCGCGCCCGCAGGCACTTTCGGCGGGCGCTTCCTCCACGCTGACCTCTTCGAGATGGCTGCCGCTTATCTTTTTCATATTGTCCGGAACCATCCGTTTATCGACGGAAATAAACGCACACCCGTTCAAGGGACAGGATGCAAAAACACTATGGACAAAACCTTTTAAAAATGGTTCTTATCTCTCTTCTCAGGCGCAAGACATCCTGCCAGGTTTCAATCAAGCTTCCGTCAAAATGAGGAGGCCAAAGCCCCAGCAAAACCATTGCCTCAAAGCGCCGCTCATCGAGTTTAGCTGCGCTGGAATTGCTGTGCAGTCTGACCCTGTGGTCCAAAGCGCGGAGTGTGCCAAATGCTGAGCTTATTTCATCTAACCTGGTTCCGTCGGAACGGAGTAATGGAAAGTTTTTCAAAAATTCTTGAAGCGCCCTCCTGATAGACCCGCGAGGCGCGGGCCGGGAGCCGCCGTATGCCGGATGGGCAGGGGTAACCCCGACCCCCAAGTTACCGGACTCTGCAGGCAGGCCATCCGTTATTTCACATTCGATTTCCCAAATCCGTCCTCCGACAAGCATTTGAGCCTGAGCCATAAATTCTATGTCGGCCAAGCCGCCCATTCCAAGCTTCAGATCGATTTCCGTTTCGGTTTCGGCAGCCCGCTCCTTTTCCATCCTGTTCCGAAGGTGGCACAGCCTCGGCCACACTGATTCCAAGGATCTTTTCCTGCAGCAGATCTGTCCAGCCTTATCTTCAATCCACTGTCCAAGCTCCGGGTCCCCTGCTATGCGCCGTATCTTGAGAAGCGCCAGGATTTCCCAGATATCAGCCTGGGCCTCGTAGTATTCGAGCCAGGATTTGCGCGTTACAACAAGCGGGCCATGGGTCCCCGAGGGTCTTAGCTGTGCGTCCACCGGGTAGCCGGGGCCCTCCTGGAGCGGCGTATAGAGCATGTTCATAAAGCGCTGAATGAGCCGGACCACTTCTTCGGGAATCTGATTGGCGGGCTCATGTGTTCTCGGGGCGTAAACAAAGATCAGGTCGAGATCCGAAAGATAACTCATTTCTCCGCTGCCCAGCTTTCCCATCCCGAGTACCGAGAGGGGCAGGTCGGCCGGCAGTCCGAGATTTTGCCCCACCGCTGCCAGCGTGTTACGAACGACAAAATCGGCAAGGCTCGTTTGCTCCTCTTCCAGGACTGCGAAATCGATCCGGCCGCCAATGTCGGCAAGCGCAAGCTGGATGATTCGCTCGTTTTTCAGCCTCCGTATCCATTCCAGCTTTTCTTCATACTCTTCCGCCCTTTCCACCACCCCTTGACTCGATTCCTCCCATTGCAGGGCCGGACTGAAAATCCCGGACAATACGGCATGGCCCTCCACCAGTGCCGGATTATTCACAAGAAGAGACGCGACAAGCTCACTTGAGACAATCCCCCGGCAAAAAGGCGCCATCCAAGGCTTAACTGCTTCAAACAGCTTTATTAGCCCGGTTCTTCGAGCGACCCTCTCAAAGTAGGTATCGATCCTTACCAGGATTTTTTCCAAAAGTTCCTGGTCACAAACGCCGGAGAATTTTTCCAGTGCTCCAAGAAAGATTTCAGACTTAACAGAGACCGGGTAGGCCTTCAGAGTTTCCTGTAGCGCGTCGAACCGTTCGGCGGGAAAAGGGACCCTGGTTTGAGCGTCTGCTGAACAGGCAAGGCCAAAGCGGATCTTTTCACTTTCCAGGTCCTCTCCTTCTTCGGGATTTTCATCAAAAAGCTCTTGAAATCTGGAGTGAACCATGGAGCAGTGCATCTCCAGTTCTTTTAGAAACGCGATCTCGTCGTCCCCGAATCCCATTGCGAATACCAGGCGCATTCTTTCGTTTTCCGATTGCGGCAAACTTTGCGTCTGCCAGTTCTGGTCGAGTTGGATATAATGTTCGACATTGCGCAGGAAAGTGTAGGAACCTTTCAGCTCGTCCGCTGTCCCTTGCGGCAGGAGGCCAAGGCCGCAAAGCCTTTCCAGGCACTTTAGAGTGTTTGGCTCGTCAAGTCCAGGATATCGTCCGCCGTATATGAGCTGCATCGACTGAACGAGGAATTCGACTTCTCGAATCCCGCCGATGCCAAGCTTTACATCAAAGCCCTCTGCGTCCGGCCGAAACCGTGCCACTTCAGTGAGAATACGGTTTCGCATCTGCCTCAATTCGGCAATCGACTGGAAATCGAGGAACCTGCGGAACACAAACGGGCGAAGCGCGCGAACAAAGGCGCTCCCTTCGGAAC
>OMSV01000010.1:8365-11574 GCA_900290385.1 Syntrophobacter sp. SbD2
GTCCCCGGCGACCGGCCGGCACTTGAGAAGCATCTGGCGCTCCCACGCCCGGCCTCGATGCAGATAATGCTCGATGGCGCCGCGCATCGACGGTACCAGAACTCCCTGATTCCCCTGGGGGCGGAGGCGGAAATCTACCTGAAAGACGCGGTCCCCTTCAAACCAGTCAGACAGCAGCATCGATAGCCGCTGAGCGAGGCGAGTGAGCAGCATGATGAAATTTTCACCGTCCTCGTTGCTCTCCGTGTTCAAGAAGAGCAGGTCCACGTCGGATACATAGTTTAGCTCATGGCCGCCCAACTTCCCCAACCCCAACACTGCCAACGGGATTTTCCCCCCCAGCCGCCGGCAGACATCGATCTCTTCATTACATGCCCACCAGTCAGGATGCGCCGAAAGGACGCCCAATCCAACCTGGAGGGCCACAGACGCCAGATCGCTCAACTGCCCGGTCGTCTCGGAAAGGTCCGCATAATGACAAAAATCTCTTGTGGCTATTCTCAAAAAATGACGCTGTTTGAAATGGCGAAATGTCCGGAGCAGGTCATTGAAGGATTGTGCCTTTGCCGCCTCGAATGCAAGCGTGGAATAGAGTCCAGCGAAGGGATACTTGTGTTTCAGGTTGTCATCGCTCAGAAGCCATTCTTCGTATTCGGGGTTGTTGCACAGGAGAACACTGAGGTATTGAGAGCATTTGCGGGTATACTCAATCTCAGTCATGGAGTCCACCGCTGATGTACATTTAAACCACGGCCCCGAAATCCTCAAGCTATGCCCGTGTGCACAGTTCTGGCTGCCGGTCTGCGTCCGCCTGTGGTTCTCCGGGCCATTGCTCTTTGGTTAAAGTTGCTATTGCATCCGATTATTAGTTTATCATAGCACTGCTGAGTCAGGAATTCTCCCTGAATAATGCGTCAAATTATATCTCATTCATCCAAATCGCATTCCCGAGTCGGGTCCAAAGATACATAGCTTGGCATGCCGAACGTCCATAAAACATAGGTTATTCCAATCAAAACCCGCAAGACAAATGCCAATCAGACCATTTGGGCAATCTGAGGACACACTGCCTTTCCACCCCGACGTATTGACACGGCATTTGACCAGGATCTACGAGCAATTTCCCCAGCCTGCGAGAATGTCGGTGAAGGATAGCTTTGACGGAACATCCTCGCTTCCACATGCCAGAAACTTCACTTTTACTCGCAGATCAGGGCCAACTCCAAGCCTGGACGCAAATTCTCAAAAGGCCGGCAGGAATATCTCAGAAAAAACCGAGGATTTGAGAAGAAGCGCGGCCCGGGAGGCAAGTCCAAGAGCAAACCGGCAACTTCGTTGCGGTCTCAAACAGAAACCCGTAAGGATTTGAAAAGACAGCTGTTTCTCTTAATGGCATTAGGCCCGACCTAATGGTGCTAAGCATCCCGAGCACCATTCACCTGGTTATGAGTCCGCATGCCGACGAATAGGACTGCACTCGTCCCAGCTATATGGTATTTTAGCGCAAAGCCGCATTTCGCAGCATTATGGTTCAGGTTTAGTTTAAGCAGGAGAGAATGACAGCGATGAAGGCATGCTCCGCCGGCAACGTACTGGAAGAACTTTTGCAGTTACTGAAGCTCGAGCAGATCGAGGAGAACATCTTCCGCGGCCAGAGCCAGGACCTGGGGTTCGGCAACGTCTACGGCGGGCAGGTGCTGGGGCAGGCACTGTCGGCTGCCTACCAGACCGTGCCACCGGAACGGCGGGCCCATAGCCTGCACGCTTATTTTCTCAGGCAGGGCGACGTAGAGAAGCCTATCGTCTACAACGTAGAATGCATCCGCGACGGCAAGAGTTTCACTACCCGCAGGGTGGCGGCCGTCCAGAGGGGCCGTATAATCTTCAATATGGCAGCCTCGTTTCAGATCGATGAGCCCGGTTTCGACCATCAAGACCGGATGCCTTCCGTCCCCGGGCCGGAGGGCCTATACTCAGAACTGGAACTGGTTAACCTGATCGCCGACCAGATCCCTAGCCCCATCCGCGAAAAGCTCCAATGCCGACGTCCGATCGAGGTCCGGCCGGTGAATCCCATGAATCTATTTGCGCCCGAGAAGCGAGAACCGCTTAGATACCATTGGGTCAAGGCCATCGACAAAATGCCTGACGATCCCCCGGCTCATCAGTACCTGCTTGCCTATGCGTCGGATTACGGCTTGATGGCTGCTTGCCTATGCGTCGGATTACGGCTTGATGGCTACATCACTTTACCCCCACGGGCGGAGTTTCCTGCAACCGTCCATGCAAGTCGCCAGCCTGGATCATGCCATGTGGTTTCACCGGCTGTTTCGCATGGACGAATGGCTGCTGTATGAGATGCAAAGCCCCAATGCCTGCAACTCCCGGGGACTGGCCTATGGTAAGATCTTCAATCGGCAAGGCTTGTTGGTGGCTACTGTCGCACAGGAGGGGTTGATCCGATATCACGGAAATAGAACGTGACCTAATAGAGGTACATCAGGCCCGGCCCCGAAAAGTTGATTATCTCGATGTGCGATATATATGGCACGGGTCCCGCAATAAAGAGCGCACGGAGAAATAAGGTCCGGATTTATTGTCATCCGGAATAATGCATCAACTCGTTCGGCGCAAGGCCGCGGACAGGCTCCGGAGGTACGCCGGTATACCTGACCGACAACTTGGCTACCGATCAAATTGAAAGCAGGTTTCAAAACCGGTTATGATAACTTAGCACAAATAAAGATATCAGCGATAAAACGGCAACAACCGAGATGGTTATATATGTAATACCTGCATCCAAACCCAAACTTCGTTCAATAATTCCAATCATCTGAGCCGGGATAAAAACAAATCTCACTTTATAAAGAGGGAGGTGATCCGTTGGACATAAGTCATTTCTTGTCCGGCATTGGAGACAAAATTTCCAAATTCTTTGGCCTCAGCCGGTGCTCGAAACCATTCCGGTCATGAAGGTGGGCATCATTCCGGTCGCCATTTTGCCGGGCCAAATCAGCGAATGCTATGAAATTGCGGGATCAGAACAATGGAGGAATTAAGGGATTTAGGAATTGAGGAATTTCAGCGGTCTTCGCGCAGCGCTAGAAGCAAAAGGAGTTATTTTTTTCTACTCCTTGTTCCCTGCTACTCGCCGCCCGCCCCCCACTATTCCCTATTCACTCTAATGGCCGGGACCATTCGTTATGCTT
>OMSV01000095.1:0-810 GCA_900290385.1 Syntrophobacter sp. SbD2
TCCCCGACCTCTCGGACACGCAGGTAATTATCTATTCGAAATGGGACCGAAGCCCTGACATCATCGAGGACCAGGTTACCTACCCTCTTATAACGGCCATGCTTGGGCTCCCAAAAGTAAAGGACATTCGCGGCTTCTCCGATTTCGGCTATTCATTCGTATACGTCATTTTCGAAGACGGGACCGACATTTATTGGGCAAGGTCACGAACTCTGGAATATCTGAATAACATTCTTCCAAAGCTCCCGCGCGAGGTCCAGGTAGAGCTTGCCCGCGACGAGACAGCCATCGGGTGGGTATTTGAGTATGCACTCGTGGACAAGACCGGAAAGCATGATCTTGCGCAACTGCGCTCGATTCAGGACTGGTTTTTGAAATACGAAATCCAGTCTCTGCCGGGTGTTGCCGAAGTGGCCCCGGTCGGGGGATTTGTCCGCCAATACCAGGTAAACCTCGACCCCAATGCCCTGCTCTCCTACAAAATACCGATAGACAAGGTGGTGAACGCGGTTCGGGAGAGCAATAACGACGTGGGAGGACGGCTCGTTGAGTTCTCCGAACGCGAGTATATGGTGCGGGGCCGGGGATATGTAAAGTCGTTGAACGACATTGAAAACGTGGTCGTAGGGATTAATGAGATGACCGGAACGCCCGTTCTGGTCAAAAACCTGGGCAAAGTTGTCCTGGGACCCGATATTCGCCGGGGCGTGGCCGAACTCGACGGTCAGGGCGAGACAGCAGGCGCAATCGTGGTCATGCGCTACGGCGAAAACGCCTTGAACGTTATAGACAGGGTCAAGGCCAAGCTGG
>OMSV01000095.1:820-8958 GCA_900290385.1 Syntrophobacter sp. SbD2
CTCATCCGCCGGTCTATCGAAACCTTGAAACATACTCTCACTGAGGAACTGATAATAGTCAGCCTGGTTATCCTCATATTTCTGTGGCACATTCCCAGTGCAATTATTCCCATTATCACCATTCCGGTTGTGGTCATAATCTCGTTCATCCCGATGTACGAGATGAATCTTACGGCCAACATTATGTCCCTGGGCGGGATCGCGATAGCCGTGGGCGCCATGGTGGACGCCGCCATCGTCGTTGTCGAGCAGACACATAAAAAGCTCGAGCACTGGGGCGCCGAAGGAAGGCCAGGAGATTTCAAAAATGTGGTGATCGGCGCCGTAAAGGAAGTCGGAGGGCCGAGCTTTTTCGCACTGCTGGTGATAGCGGTTTCATTCATGCCGATTTTTACGCTGGAGGCCCAGGAGGGCAGGCTCTTTAAACCCCTCGCATTCACGAAGAATTTTTGCATGATCATTGCCGCCTTTCTGGCCATCACCCTGGACCCGGCAATTCGGCTGCTCTTCACGCGCATGAAGAACTTTTCGTTTCGCCCGAGGTTTCTGGCGCGCGCGGCGAACGCCGTACTGGTTGGCAAGATTCACAGCGAGGAGAACCACCCGATAAGCCGTCCGCTGATGAGAATTTATCATCCGGCCGTGGAATTCGTACTGAGACACCAGTGGTCCACGATTGCGGCGGCCTTCCTGGTCGTGGCGGTTACGTTCGCCCCCCATATCGGCGTCTTCGAAAAAATCGGCTCGAAAAAATCGGCTCGGAGTTCATGCCGCCCCTGGACGAGGGTTCGCTGCTCTACATGCCTACTACGGTCCCGGGCATTTCCGTCACCGAAGCTCAGCGGGTGCTCCAGATCCAGGACAAGATATTGAAATCGTTTCCGGAGGTCGAACGCGTGTTCGGCAAAGCCGGACGGGCCGAAACGGCCACCGACCCTGCGCCTCTTTCAATGATGGAAACCGTGGTCGTTCTCAAGCCGCAGTCTGAGTGGCCGAAAATTCCGACCTGGTATTCGGGCTGGGCGCCCGAGTGGCTACAGGACATTCTGCGCAGGGCCTGGCCCGACCACCTGAGCACCGAGGACCTCGTCCACGGTCCGAACGGCATGGATAGGGCCATGCAGATCCCGGGGGTCGTAAACGCCTGGACCATGCCTATAAGGGCCAGGGTGGACATGCTTACGACCGGAGTGCGCACTCCTGTCGGAATCAAGATACTAGGTCCCGACCTCAACAAAATCCAGGAAATAGGCCTGCAGATTGAAGCCGCACTAAAGGGTCTTTCTGCAACTTCCAGCGTCTATGCCGAGCGGACAACCGGAGGCTTTTTCCTCGACCTCGATCTTAAAAGAGAAGAGCTTGCCCGCTACGGTCTGACCGTCGCCCAGGTCGAAAGCACCATCACCTCTGCAATCGGCGGGGAGAACGTTTCGACCACGGTCGAAGGCCGGGAGCGCTATCCTATAAACATCCGCTATTTGCGTGATTATCGAAGCACGGTTGACCTGTTGAACAGGACCATGATCGCCACCGCGAGCGGCGCACAGATCCCTATGGCCCAGGTAGCCGACCTGAAGCTGGTATCCGGTCCAGGCATGATACGGGATGAAAACGCAAGGCTCAGCGGATATGTCTATGTCGATATCTCCGGACGGGACGTCGGCGGCTACGTTGAGGACGCCAAAAAGGTCGTAAGCTCTCACGTCGCACTGCCGCCGGGATACACGCTCGTATGGAGCGGACAGTATGAAAACATGCTCCGGGTATGGCACAGGCTCCTTGTCGTCGTACCGATCACCATCCTGATCATACTCCTGCTCATCTACTTCAATACCCGGTCGCTGGCGAAGACGCTGATCATTTTCCTGGCAGTCCCATTTTCGGCCGTCGGGGCAATCTGGTTCATCTATCTGCTCGGCTATAACATGAGCATCGCCGTTTGGGTCGGCCTGATTGCACTCATGGGCGTCGATGCCGAAACAGGGGTGTTCATGCTCCTCTACCTCGACCTCGCCTATTACTCCAGGCGGGACCAGGGGCTTATGAAAACGAAGGAGGACCTGCGCGGCGCCATTGTCGACGGGGCGGTCAAGAGGCTCCGCCCCAAGTTCATGACGGTCGCGGTCATGTTTATGGGCCTGGTGCCCATAATGTGGTCTACGGGGGCCGGCTCCGATGTGATGAAGCGCATCGCGGCCCCGATGATCGGGGGCATTTTTACCTCGTTTATCATGGAATTGCTGGTTTATCCTGCGATCTATGAAGCGTGGCGCTGGCGCTTTTATGTCAAAAAGGAAGCATTGTCTGCGAAATAGTGAAATGGTTGAAGGCTTTATTGATCACCCTTCTGAATTTGGAGCAAATGGATGAGGAAAGCTGCATTTTTGATCGTAGGTTTCTTAATTGTCGGCATCGCTGTATATTTTTGGTCAGGCGCGTACAATGTGGCGGCTGTCGAACCCCACTGGGGTGTTTTCAGTTTTTTCCTGGAAGAAATACGTGACCGGTCAATTATAACCCATAGCAGGGGAATCAAGCCGCCGTCCATCGAGGATCAAAAACTCGTAGAAACCGGCTTTCCGCATTTCCATGAGATGTGCCGTCTTTGCCACGGCGCTCCGGGATATCCTCTCACCGAGTTTGCCCAGGGACTTTATCCAGCCCCTCCAAGCCTTGCATCACAATCCACTCAACAAAAATGGAATAATGCCCAACTCTTCTGGATTGTGCAGAACGGCATCAAAATGACCGGCATGCCTGCGTTTGGTCCAACACATGAAGAGGACGAACTTTGGGGAGTGGTTGCTTTCCTCAGACGCTTGCCGGAGATGAACCAGGAGGACTATGATCTCTGGGTCCGAAAAACGGGTCCACATGATGAGCACGAGCATATGGATAAGCATGTGAGCATGAACATACCCATGAGCATGGCAGAGAATTCTGAAAGATTCAGATCGCGCCTTACTTGTGACGGTTTTGTTGACAGGCAGTCTAGGTGAAAGAAATTTTCAATGAAAGGGAAAAAGGTTTTCAGTTTATATAGTATGCGACATGGCGCTTTTCTTGAGATCAAACGGCCAGACCATCTTATACCTTGGTCAGCAGCGGTCGTGGCTAGCAGAGTTGAAAGAAACCCCGGGATTCACTCGGTTGGCCTTCTATTTGCTAAAGCGTATGCTGTTCCTGCAACTGAAGCCAGGAAGGATTTCAATCAACCAAGGAGAAAAATTAATGCGAAAAATCAAATTGGTCGTGTTGTTGGGAGTCACATTGGGGCTGCTCACCTTTGGCTGGAACATGACTGGGATTGTGCATGCGGCAGCCCAGACAAAGTGCCCTGTCCTGGGCAACAAAATCGATGAAAAAGTCTTTGTGGATTATCAGGGCAACCGCGTATATTTCTGCTGCGCCGCTTGCATCAACGAGTTCAATAAAGACCCTGAAAAATACCTGAAGAAAATGGAGGCCGAGGGAGTGACGCCGGCGAAGACGCCTTAAGCCGAAGTTCGGTCACTATAGTAAAATTAACGATCAAATGGTTTCTGGCGGCTTTTGGCCTGATGGCTTAGCTCATTTTGAAAAATCATTACCTATGGCAAGGGGATCTCAGGACTGTGGTCGTGCACGTCCTGCTCCCCTTCCTCTGCATCGAGAAGGAAACTGCCGTTCTTTTAAGATCCGCACCCCGTTCTTCCATTCACCCCTTGCCCTCCGTTTTTTGAATTGCTAAGTTCATGAATTGATCCACCTAAATCACTGTTGGCAATTCGCATCGCCTGAAGAGAGCTTTATGACCAAAGCCGTAAAAATACTTGTGTGGGGAGCCTGTGGGGCGTGGACTCTGCTGGTTCTGCTTGCCGCGGCTGCGGTGCTGCTTCCGCATGTGATCGATACAGACGCTCTAGGCCGCAACATTGCAGCAGAAATCGAGGCCCGTCATCACCTGCACTCGGAGCGAATCAAGATAAGTTTTCTGCCATTTCCCCGCATGGTCATGCACGGTGTCAAAATGACCATTCCTGAGACGCTTAAGGCATCGGCCGAATCGGTAATACTTCATCCGAAGATACTGCCTCTTTTTGTTGGCAAATTCACACCTGACGAAATAGAGCTTCTCAATCCGAAGATCACCGTCATACTGCCGGACCAGGTGCCCGAAAGCTCGGCAGAGTCTTCTGCTAAGCGGCTTCTAAGCCTCAAAGACAGGATTTCCCAGTTCCAGGCAACACTTCTTGCGGCAATGCCCGGCGCGACTGTAGACGCTCGCAACGGCAGGCTCGATCTATGCTGCGGACAAAACCGCACCTTCTTTTTCGAAGAGATCGACCTTAAGACTTCCGTCCATGCCCAAAGGGTCGATTTCGAGCTGACGAGCGGCAAATCCGATCTCTGGCAAGCCCTTGAATTCAGCGGCTGGGTTGACCTTGGCACTCTGAAGAGTTCTGCAGAGTTGAAGCTGGCCGGAGGCAATCCAAGGGACCTTATGCGATACCTCAATAAGTCCGCATCCGACAGGATCGGCGATTCTCGTATAAACCTGACCCTTACCCTTGCTAACAACGGCTCCGGAACCGCCCGGGCGGATTTCACGGCTTCGATCCCGCAGTTTACTCTCAGCGGCGGACCCCAGAGCACTGTTATGAGCAACGGCGCTCTGAGCGGTGCATTAGCCCTCGACACCGACAGCATCGATTTTTCCATTGCACATCTCCGGTTCGACTACCCGCGTCTAAACCTCAGTGCGCGCTACGCGGAAAGATACTCCGATCAAAGCGTCACGCTGGACATCGACGGGCAGGAGACCGACGTCACCACCGTAAAGAGCATCATGCTCGCCGTGGACAAAGAAAACAAAATCACGCAGAGGATTTTTGAAATCATACGTGAAGGCGAAGTTCCTAGGATCATCTTCAGCGCACGAGCAAACCAGGCTTCCGGTTTGGAAAAACTCGAAAACTTCACCATAGAGGGTTCGATCTTAAAAGGTGTCGTTTTTGCCCCCAAAGCTGACCTGCTCGTCTCCAACGTCAGCGGAAACGTGCTGGTTAAGGATGGTATACTGAACGCAACTCACGTCTCGGGCCAAACCGCAGGGTCTTCAACCAGCGGTGGAGAGCTGAGAATCGGGTTGCCGCGGGACGACTTTCTGTTCCATCTGGATCTTCCAATTACCGCCGATCTCTCAGAGCTGCCCGATGTTCTGAAACGGGTTGTCAAGAACCAGGCGTTCAAGCAGGAACTCGCGCAAATTGGAGATGTGGCGGGCAAAGCGCAGGGCAGACTAGTCCTTGGCGAAGACATGAGGGCGCTCGACGCCAGAGTGGAGTCCGGCCCTTTCCGGCTCTCCGCCCGGTACGGCCGCCTTCCTGAACCCGTTGATCTGCAAGGCGCTTCTTTCCTGCTGGAGGGCAAGAAGGTCTCTGCGACATCTTTGGCCGCAAAGAGTGGAAGCTCGAGTTTGGAGCGGGTGGATCTTAGCTACGAATGGGGTGAGTCAAGAGTTCTGGGGATAAACTCTGAGGGCACGTCCGTCGTTTCCATGGACCTTCTGGGTCAGCCCCTGAGAGCACATGAATACTGGAAAAACTTCCTGGACGCCGCACCGAAAGGATTGCTGAAAATTAACTCCTTTCGGTTCATTGGCCCGCCTGCTGACCGTTCCAAGTGGGTTTGCAACGCCAGCGGCATAGTCGAGGATGTTGTTTTTCAAAATAAGTTGTTAGGTGGCACTCTAACCTTGAAGACAGGCGCCTTCGATATAGACAGGGACCAGCTCGCCTTCAGGGAGATCAACACCGTCGTGGCGGACTCATCACTGTCAATTTCAGGAAAAATTACAGGCTTCCTGGATCATCCGCAGAAAGTGGTCTTGCAATTGAGCGGCCAGCTCGGCCCGGAGGGGAACAAAGTTGCCGCTTCGCTCGCTGGTTTCCCGCCCTCACTCAGGGCCGTCTCGAATCTAAACTTGCACAACGCCCGCCTGACCTGGGAAACGGGACCGAAAACCGCTTTCAATGGGGAGATGCTGCTTTCAGCTGGGCCCAGCATTACAATCAGTCTTGTTGAAACGCCCAAGGAGCTTTCCATTGAAAACCTCATCATAAAAGATGAGGACTCTGACGCCACAATTTCGATGCACTCAGGGCAGAATCAGTTAGAAATCAAATTCTCCGGAACGCTTAGCAACAAAACGGCCGACCTGCTCCTTGTCGACAACAAGCTGCTCACAGGGCCTATACAGGGCAAATTCAGCACACATCTCTACCTCGACTCTCCGGAGAAATCGAGCGCTAAGGGAGTGGTCAGTATTTCGGGCTTCCAACCGCCGGTTAACTTCCCTGTGCCTGCGCGGATTGAAAACGCTACGATCGAGGCTGATGGAAACAAACTAAATGTGAAATCGGCCATAATAAGCTGGAACGGAAGCAGGCTGAGCCTTATAGGGAGCGTAACGGTCGCCGGGGACTCTTATGTTGTGGATATGAATGCCTTTGCGGACAGTCTTGACCTGGAGAGCATTCTTAAGTCCAGGGAGTGCACTCCAAAGGAGATGGGTAACAACGCTCAACCCGGCGCCAAATCCCCTAAAAAGGCTTGGGAAGCGCCTGTTAAGGGTACTATCCGGGTTAGAAGCGAGCACCTGTCCTATGGAAAAATTAGCTGGGACCCGGCCAATGCCGATGTAGTCCTGAACCCCGGATCCATCGACGTTCAGCTGAATCACGCAAATCTTTGCGGGATCTCCACTCCGGGGAGCATCAGGATCACTCCTGAGGGCCAGAATATCTCTCTGAGCTTATCGGCCAAGGACCAGGACCTCGAAGCAGCCACAACATGCCTCTTCAATAAACAGCACATTCTTTCCGGCAGTTACACGCTCACCGGAAATCTTGCGGCAAGCGGCTGCGATGACAACCTCTTGGATTCACTCGAAGGCGACGTAGAGATCAAGGCGAAGGACGGGCGCATTTACAGTTTTGATACATTAGGGAAAGTAATTTCGCTGCTCAGCATCTCTGAAATCTACAGGGGCGTGGTCCCGGACCTCATCGGCCAGGGCTGCGGATATAAATCTATAGAAGCTAAAGGAAAAATAAAGAACGGAACGCTCGTCCTGTCCGATTCGGTAGTTAATGGGCCGTGCGTCAAGATGGTCTTTCGTGGAAAGATCGACCTCTCAAAGCAGAAAGTAGACGTGATTGCCCTTGTCGCCCCGATTCGAACCGTGGAGAGGGTGGTAGATGCAACACCCCTTATGGGGAAAGTACTGGACGAGGCATTCGTAACTCTACCGGTCCACATAAGTGGAAACCTGGACGACCCTGCAGTGGTTCTTCTTTCCCCCAGCGCCGTGGGTGAGGAACTTTTCGGAGTGATGAAAAGGGTCTTCAAGCTGCCATTGATTATCTTTCAGCCTCTTGTCGAAAATGGAGCGGCTAATAACACCGATGGATCAAAACAGGGAAATTAGGGGGCCTTAAGAAGCAGGCAGCCCGATTAATTTAACGAAGCCTTTGTGTGAAATTGGGTAAATGGAAAAACACTCCTTCCAAATAAAAGGCATGTGCTGCGGCCAGGAAGTAGAGCTGCTCAAATCTGAGGTGGCGCCCATCGTTGGTGGCGATCAGAGGCTTTCTTTCGATCTGCTGCAGAGCCGTATGACGATCAGCGGCAGTATCGACGCAAGCGTTTCTGAAAGCGTCATGGCGGCGGTTGCCAGGACCGGCATGGAAGCGGTGCCCTTCGAGGAGGCCTGCTCCGCAGGAGTATGCGCCGCAAAAGGCGGGAGCGCCTGGGAAAAACATGGAAGATTTATCTCATGTGCATCGAGCGGCCTCTTGCTGATTGCGGCATTTGTTTTTCAAGCGCTCCACCTTGGGAACATCTCCGCCGCACTCGCGGGCCAGAGCGGCGGACCTCCGGTCTTTTCGGTTGTTCTCTTTGCTTCGGCAATCCTTGCCGGGGGCTGGCTTATTTTTCCAAAAGCCCTCTATGCGGCAAGAAAGCTCAAGCCTGACATGAACCTTCTCATGACCGTGGCAGTCCTCGGGGCAATCGGTTTGGGTGAATGGCTGGAAGCCGCTTCGGTGAGTTTTCTTTTCGCGCTTGCGCTGTTGCTCGAATCATGGAGCCTGGAG
>OMSV01000003.1:0-7343 GCA_900290385.1 Syntrophobacter sp. SbD2
AGCCACGAGCCAGGTTGCAGACGGACTTGTCGAAAAAGCCATTAAGACCGGGAATTTTTACGGGTTTATCCAGGCCGCCGGGGTGCTCTATCCCGGGCCGGTTGTTTGGGACCTTTCCAGTGCCGGGTTCAGCGAAATTTTCGAGGCGAGCGTAACGGCAAGTTTCGAGATGGCAAGGGCTGCTTTCCCACATTTGATCGAAGCGGGGGCGGGAATTGCAGTCTTTTTTGGCTCCGGCGCCGCTGAGAGGGTTGTGCCGGGAATTGGAGCATACTGTGCTGCAAAAGCCGCCGAGGAGCATCTTGCGAGGCATCTTGCCGCTGAGGCCCCGGAGGTCACTACGCTGGTGTTTCGTCCAGGGGTAGTGAATACGCCGATGGTCCACAGCGCCATCCACGCGCGGGGCAGGGCCGCNNTTCTATCCTCAACAACAATCCCCGCCGATTCCACGGTAAAATCGCAACCTGGCGCGATGGAGGCGCAGAGGCGTACCCTGAAGTGTGAAGGGTGAAGTTAGGAGGGTAAACTTCCTGCTAAACGCCTCTGGTCATAGACAGGCCATGGAAAGCGTAGAGAAAGGACCAGATTATTTTCCCCCTTCACTCTTTACCGGGTCTCATCTCCGCTCGAAATCCCGACGCGCTAAGGCAGAATAGTTGACAGGTTCTTTCCAAGCGTTAATAATAGCTCTGCAAACTGGGAATGCTTCTTTTTGCGCCAGGCACTTGGTGCTGATCAGCCCCTCATTAAGGCCGTGGCCTCATGAATACTAAAATAAGTAAGACCTACATTACTGAGTGCTTCGGCGATATGGCCGCTCCAGATGGTTATGCGGCCATCGGGAAGATGCGCGAGCGCCTGGAAAACCTAAAGGAATGCTTTAGGGTATCGGGTCTTATCAATTCAAGCCTGCAACTCGATGAGGTGCTCGAAAACATCATGACGACCTCGCGCTCGATTCTTGGAGCCGATGCGTGCAGTCTCATGCTTGTTGACGAAAAGAGTGACGAGCTGGTTTTTGAAGTGGCGCAGGGGCCGGTTGCTGATATGCTAAAGGGAGGTTTGCGAATCAGAAGGGGGCAGGGGATAGCCGGCAGTGTCCACGATAGCGGTGAGCCGCTCTTGATCGAAAACGCTTACGAGGATGCCAGATTCAACCGGGAATTCGACCGCATGACCGGATACCGCACGCAAACAATCCTGTGCGTACCTCTCAAGATCAAGGAAAGAGTGATAGGCGTATCACAGGTAATAAACAAGCTTGACGGCTCGAATTTCAACGAGGAAGACAAGGAAACGCTCAGTCTCCTGTGCGCCCACGCCGCCATTGCGGTCGAAAATGCGCGTCTGCACCATGAAATTCTCCGCAGCCAGCAGATCGAACAGGACATGGCGTTTGCGACCAGCATTCAGTTGAGTTTTTTGCCCCAGGAAATGCCGAAGATCGAAGGGTTGAGGTTCAGCGCTCATTACCAGCCTGCCCGGGAGATCGGAGGAGATTTTTACGATTTCATACCTCTGGATGAGGATCGCATCGGTATTCTCATCGGCGATGTTTCTGGAAAAGGTGTGGCCTCCGCCCTCTTTATGGCCAGGTTTACCACCGCTTTCCGCGTCCTGGCCATTCGCGAACAGGACCCGGAGAGGCTTATGCGCAAGGCAAACGAGATTGTATGCGCTCAGAGCTGCCGGGGGATGTTTGTAACTTTGCTCTATATGGTGCTCAAAAAAAACTGCGGCGATGTAGTTTATGTGAACGCAGGACACCTTCCGCCTATAATCTGGAACGGCCCCGAGGGTAGATATGCTACTTTGCGCGGAATCGGGGGGCCTCCGATAGGGATAGTGCCCGATCAACATTACCCCTGTGCAGGAATGTCACTAAATCCCGGCGACTGTATCCTTTTGTCCACCGATGGGCTAATCGAGGCCAAAAACGACAAAGGGGAACTGTTCGGATGGGAGAGAATCGAAAGCTGTCTGAGCGCGGGAGACTCGGAAGTCGAGTCCGCTAAATCCCGCATATCTTTTGCCCTGTCTCAGTTTGTCGGGGAGTGCCCCCAGGCTGATGACATCACACTGGTGCTGGCTGGATTCGAGGAGAAATAATTGGCGTTCGCGAGTTTTAAAGGCTCCGTTATGCTCGACGTTCCGGCTGATCCGCCTGCCATGTTCATCGTGAGGGAGCTCGTGGGCAGTATATCGTCAAGAATCGGCTTTGAGGACGAAGAGACCGACAAACTGGTCCTTGCGGTGGACGAAGCCTGCACGAATGTGATCCGGCACGCCTATAAGAACAGCAACGATAAAAGAATCGTCATTACTTTCACCCTCAGCATGGACCGTTTTGAAATAATGATTAGAGATTTCGGGACCGGCGCCGACCCGTCGACATTCCAGGGGCGTGATTTAGAGCAAATTCGTCCCGGAGGACTTGGAACCCATTTCATCAAATCGGCGGTGGACAAGATAGAATACGATACGCCGCCCGGCGGCGGCATGCTGCTCAAAATGACAAAATTTGTGCCGGGACAGGAGAAAACGCAAAATTGAAAATACAGACCGATGAAAGAAAACCAGGAGTATTCGTCGTCTCCCTCGCAGGAGACCTCGACATGAGTTCCTCGCCGCAGGTCAGGAACGTTCTGTTGCCCATCTTCCGGAAAAAAGCGTCACACATAGTGGTGGACCTCACTGATGTTCCATATATAGACAGTTCAGGGATAGCCACTTTCGTCGAAGCGCTCCAGCTTTCGCGCAAGGACAAGGTCAGGTTTTCCCTGGCCGGTGCATGTCGAAGGGTCGAATCGATTTTTGATCTCGCTTACCTTAAAAATATTTTTGAAATGGCGCCGGACGCAAACCGGTTGATCTATGGAGAACAAGGCAAGTGAGCTTAGCGGCCGCGCGTTCCGAGAGCAGGATAATCTTTTTCCTGAGACACATTACCAGCATTTCCTGTTTTTTCAAAGACACTATGAAATGGACGCTGGTAAAACCCTTTCAGGGAAAGCCGCTTAGATTCAGGGCCGCCATCACCCAGATGGATGAGGTAGGGGTTAAGTCGATTCCCATAATGGGGCTCGTCTCATTTGTAATCGGGATCATCATGGTGCTCCAGACCGCATATCAACTGGAAAAATTCGGGGCCATAAATTATGCGGCAGGCCTGGCTGCCGTCGCGCTTACCCGTGAGATGGCCCCGCTTCTTACGGCGATAGTTCTGGCCGGCCGGGTCAGCGCGGCATTTACGGCGGAGCTGGGCACGATGCTGGTCACCGAGGAGATCATGGCCCTGGAGGTCATGGCCATATCTCCCATTGCCTACCTTGTGGTTCCCCGCTTCATCGCCATGATTGTCATGCTCCCGTGCCTGACCGTGCTTGCCGACGCTATCGGAATTATCGGCGGCTACTCTGTGGGAACGCTTGCAATCGGCATCAGGTCTGCGCTCTATATTCAGAATACGGTCGACGCTCTACTGATGAAGGACATCATGAGCGGGCTGGTGAAAAGCGTAGTCTTTGCCGTGATTATAGCCATGGTCGGCTGCTATATGGCGTTCGTAGTAAGGGGGGGCGCTGAAGGGGTCGGCAAGGCAACCATGATTTCCGTCGTCACCTCGCTTATCAGTATAATCCTTGCCGACTGCCTTTTTACGGCAATCTTTTATCTTTTTTTGTAAAGGCGTGCTCTTAGTGATCATCCCGCGGTCGCCACGATTGGCGATGAGTAAAGGGGTTTTGTCCTGCATGACCGAAGCGCTGATAGAAGTAAAAAACCTTATCAAGAGCTTCGATGGAAGAATGGTGTTGGACGGGATAAATCTTGCCGTGGAGCGGGGCAGCGTATTCGCCATAATGGGCGGGAGCGGCTGCGGCAAGACTACTCTGCTTCGGCATCTGATAGGAGTTGTGCGTCCTGACAGCGGTCAAATCTTGGTCGGGGGACAGGATATCACCCTGTTTGACGAAAACCTAATGGACGGGTATCGCAGACGATTTGGAATGCTGTTCCAGATGGGCGCGCTGTTGAACTCTCTTAGCGTTCACGACAATATTGCGCTTCCGCTCCGGGAGCACACGGAACTGGACGAAAAAATCATCGGCGTGATTGTCAAAATGAAACTGGAATTAGTCGGGCTTCGTGATTTCGAACACCTTAAGCCTGCCCAGCTCAGCGGCGGAATGCAAAAAAGGGTAGCTCTTGCGCGCGCCCTTGCTCTCGACCCCGAAATCGTCTTTTACGACGAACCTACCTCGGGGCTCGATCCGGTGGTGACCGGGGTTATCAGCCAGCTTATTGTCGATGTGAGCAAACGAATGGGGATCACATCGGTGGTGGTCACTCACGATATCGGCAGCGCCTTCAAAATAGCCGACAAAATGGTAGTTCTGTTTCGGGGAAAGGTCGTCGCCCAGGGTACGCCCAAAGACATACAGCAGTCCACCGATCCGCTGGTTCAGCAGTTCATCCATGGAAGTCCCGACGGCCCTATTCCGCTTCGCCAGTCCAGTAAGGATTACCTCGAGGATTTGATGGACATGTAATAGGAGAGAGATACTTAAATGCAAGTTTTACGGTCGGATATAAAAGTCGGGTTGCTGGTTGTTATCTCGTTCATTATTCTGGTGATCGGGATATTTGTCGTGAGCGATGTCCGATCCCTGTGGGATAAAAAGAAAACGTTGGTTATCCTGTTCCCGTATGCGGATGGAATAACCGCCGGGTCGCCTGTCTGGTACGCCGGATTTGAAGTGGGCGGGGTAAAAGACATACGTATAGCCTCTGGAGTTTCTGACCGTATTGCGATCACGGTGAGGATTTCCCCGGATGCTCGAGTGAAGAAGGATTCCCGTGCCGAAATCAGAAGCCTCGGGATGATGGGGGCAAAATACGTGGAGATAAGCCCAGGATCTCCTGAATCTCCCGAATTGGTGTCGGGCGATGTGCTTGAAGGCAAAAGCCCGGCTTCACTTTCCGAAATAATTGAAACCGGCGGGAAGGTAGCCGTGGGCCTGGTCGATCTGGTTAAGGAGGCGAAAGAGTTTGTTTTTGAGGTTCGCAACGAATACACGATAAAAGAAACGATCCAGAACGCAAACGCCCTGCTCGTTCAGGTCAAAGAGAATGTGGCTGATTTGGGACCGATAATGAAAGATATTAGACAGATGTCGGGGCAGGGCGGCAAAGAGCTTGTGTCATTAATAAGGGAGGTGCGCGACACCAATAGAGACGTGCAGAAAAGGCTCGCTGCGGTCGAGACCGAACTCACGAGGACACTGGGACAGGCGGGCCGTGGATTCTCGGAAGCTGAAGAGGCCGTAAAGGGGTTCCATTCGATCCTCGATTCCAACGAGGACAATATAGCCTCTATTATTTCGCACTTGAATGAAACCACTCGACACCTGGAAGCCTTGAGCGAGGACATCAGGCTCCATCCATGGAAAGTCGTATGGAAGGCTGACGGGGCGCTAGACTCTGCCTCCGATGCAGCACAGTGGAGGGAAAAAGGTAGGATTGGGCCATATGGGAAGAAATAACATATTCATTTTGGCCTGTCTCATTGTTCTTTCGGCGTGCGCATCCGGAGGAACGGACCCTTACAACCGGGCCGTCGAAGATTACTGCATGGGGCGCCTGAGCGAATCCGTCGAATCCTACAAGCAGGCCATTATCCTCAATCCGTCCGACCCACGGCCTGAATTCAACTTGGCCGTGATTTACCAGGACCAGGGGAAACTTGAGGAAGCCGAGCGGCTTTACAGGACAATCCTGGAGCGTAATCCGGGGTTTGCGCCGGCGTGGTCCAATCTTGCATCCATCCAGGAAAAACGGGGACAGGCCGATGAGGCTGAAAAGTCCCACCGGCGGGCCCTGGAGGCTGATAGGGATGGTTGCGCGGCGGCAAGCCAGTTCGGCTATTTCCTGCTGAGGGCCCAACGCAGGGAGGAGGCGGCGGCGGTCTTCGAGCATTCCATAGAGAAGGATTCCCGTTGCGCAAACGGTTGGTTTGGCCTCGGGCTGGTTGCTGAGGCAAAGGGCGATCTGCGAACGGCCCTGCGGAGCTATGATAATGCCTTGATCTATAATCCATCCGATCTGGAAGCCTGCCGGCGCTCAGCCGAAATCATGATTTCCCAGGGTGAGAGGGGCCGTGCGGTGGGTCTTCTTCAAAAGGCGGCAAGCCTCGACCCGGCCAGGGGTGATATAAACTTGCTTCTCGGCAAATTGCTCTTGGAGGAGGGAAAATTAAAAGATGCGGAAAAGACCCTTGAACTTGCCAGGAAGACCGGAGCGCCATTGGCCGAATGCGACCGGGAACTGAGCATCGTCTACGGGAAACTCAGCGAGCAAGCCGACGCAAAAACCAGGTGAGGTTTGACGGAGGAGAGGTGCGTCATGCGGGTGGAGCAAAGAAGAAGGCTACCTATGATGATCTCTACAGCATTCCGGAAAACGCGGCCGGCGGCCCGCGCCGCCCTTGCCCGTGCGCGCAGGACTTCAGTCCACGCGCCCGAGTCCTTGAAGAGGACTGAGGGCTGAGGACTGAGGGCTGAGGACCGAGGACCGAGTTAAAAGCCCTTCAGCCCGCGCGCCAGAGTCCTTGAACCTTTGAGCGTTCGATAAATCATGATGGAAAACCGAAAACAGGGCACCGAAGTTTGTGAACCCAGCCCGCCCGAAACAAATCTGCTCAGTCCTGGGATTGACGCCCGCCTGCCTGTCGAGAAAAGCTTCGCCTTCCGGGCTGCACTTGACTTAATTGGATCGGGGTTGAGATTTGCCGGCTCGGTTCTCGTGGATTTATGCCTTCCCAGGAGCTGTGCGGGCTGCCAGCAGATAGACACCCAGCCCCAAAGTTCCTGGTGCCTCGAGTGTTGGAAAAAGGTCCCATGGGCCATATCGCCTTTTTGCCCAAGATGTGGACGGCCCTTTACAGATTCACCCGACTCGCCCGACCACCTGTGCGGCGAATGCATCGAACCCACCTTCCATTTTGACACGGCCAGATCGGCCGTACTTCACGAAGGAATCATTCGCACCCGCATCCACCAGTTCAAGTTCGGGGCGCAAATTGAGTGGGTGCCTTCCCTGGTTGAACTGCTGGAAATCGCTTATGCCGGTTGGGGGTTACCTGAGCCCGACGTTATCGTTCCTGTTCCGCTGCATCTCAAACGGCTCAAAGAAAGAGGATTCAACCAATCCGGACTCCTGGCCGGCGAGCTTGCGCGCAAGCTCCGGGTCCCGGTTTCATTCGATGCCATTATACGAAAAAACCGAACCCAACCCCAGACCCGCCTCAACCGTAGGGAACGGTTGAAAAACGTCAAGAGCGCATT
>OMSV01000003.1:7353-11934 GCA_900290385.1 Syntrophobacter sp. SbD2
CCCGCCTCAACCGTAGGGAACGGTTGAAAAACGTCAAGAGCGCATTCGAACTCGCCGGGGTGCAGAGGGTCCGGGGCCGCCGCATTCTTTTGGTCGACGATGTGTTCACTACTGGTACGACTTTAAGTGAATGTGCAAGGGTGCTGAAACGCAAGGGAGGGGCGTCCGAGGTTTACGCCGTCACGGTCACACGAGCGCTGCCCGGCTAGGGCGAATGGTGAGGAGTGAGTGAAGAGAAAAAAATTAACTCCTCTTGGTTCTATCGCTACGCAACGAAGGGTGAAGATTTCGCCTTTCGCCCTTCACCTTTCACCCTTAAGAGGCATGGCGCAGGAGTGTGGACTCTTTGCCGATTAGCGTTTAAAATATGGAGAATCTGCAGCGGTCAGTCAATTTTACTTCGGACGATGCCTCATTTTGGAAGGGCAGGATATGAACGAGTTGTTAGCGCCTGGGGGCAGTCTCCGGATGGTCGAAGAGGCCCTTGCCGGGGGCGCTGAGGCTGTATACGTAGGCGCAAAGGGTTTTAGCAGGCGAAAGTGCGCCTGGGAGCTTGAAGATTCCCATATACGCCAAGCAATCGAAATCGCAGGAAAGCTTGGCGGGAAGGTCCGGATTGCTCTAAACGCCGAGATCCCGCCTGAGAACTGGACTCGGGTACTCGAAAAGACCGGGAAATACGCATCCTGGGGCGCTGAAGGAGTTATAGTCAAAACACCGGGAGTCATGGAGCTTGTCAGGGATAAATTCCCGGAGCTTGTGATCCATGCCAGCGTCGGGTGTAATATCCAGACTGAAGAGCAAATGGCCCGATATAAGGAATACGGCGCCACGCAGATTGTAGCCGGCACAGAAATCGATACGCCGGCCAAACTCAGGACTTTCAAGCAATCCGCCGACAGGCTAGGGCTTTTGACCGAGGTGCTGATACATGGGAACAGATGTGTCGGCGGCGTCGGAAACTGCCTCTTTCACGAATTGATCAGCGACAGTTATATAAAACGCACATACCGGGACGAAGACGGAAACGAACTGGTCGAATATGAAGGCTGGCCGGACAGAAGTGGAAGTTGCTTCAGGTTTTGCCTGCTCACCGACGAGCAGCGGCGTAAAGTGCTTAGGCGCCGTTCCGTAGAAGAGGAAAAAATAGAAGAAATCAATTCCCGCATCATGCGCCATCCAAACGTTGCGTTTGTCATCAATGGGAAAGAACTTTGGGATTACATGGACCTGGGTCTGCAAACCCTTAAGGTGCAGGGCAGAGAATACGCCGCCGAACTGATCGGCCGGATGATGTCCTGTTACCGGGCATTGATCGACGCCCACCGGGAAGGCAAGTCTTTTGACGATCCTGCTTTGGTTCAGACTCAGAGGGAATTGGATCAGATCGGCAGGGACCGGGACAGCGCCCGGATGCAGAAGACCAGGGAACTGCAGGCTAACATAAAAGGGTTGTTCGCCTGAACCTCGATTAATCTTCGACGACGCCCTTATAGAAACGGTGTCCCTGATAGCTGAAAATTGCCCCGTCCGGGGTGATCTCCTCCAGTTTAAGACCAGCGGAAATCTCCTCACCTTCACGTCTTTTTGATCCATTTATGTTTATCCATCTGTCCTCGGGTTTCTTGGAGTAAACAAGCATGGAGACGGACAGGTTTGGGAGGGCGTCCCGGATTTGCGGCGCAAGTTCATGCCACTTCGGCGCATGCAGGGCGGCCGGTTTGTCCGAGGATTCACCCAGTTCGGCAAGAGGCTGGATATCTGAAATGATCCCGCTGGCCGCCGCCGGCCGCAGAGGCTGTTCGGCTAGCACGGCCTGATTTTTCCCGGCCGCTTCCAAATCTGCGGCCTTGAGGCCCTTTTTTGTTTCGGCAGCTTTTGGGTTCTGAGGCAGTTTGGGGCCATCGGGCTTTTTTACGACGCCCTCATCTTTAATTTGATCTTGAACGGTCTTGAGAGTTTGTGTTCCGCTAACGGGCGGACCGGTGGAAACGGCTGTCGCCACGCCGGGAGCCTGAGCATTGGGCTCTGTGTTTTCCTCATTCCGTGGCTGGTTTTGCGTGGCTTGCTTCTCATCCTGCGACTGCGCCAGGGGCGCTGGCGGAATTACCGGGGCTTTCTGCGGGCGGGTTTCCGGAAATTGCTCACTCGAGATGCTACTGCTGGAAACGTTCGCATTTGTGCCCCATTGCCAGGGGCGCAGCCAGAAAACAAACAAACCGGCATTGAGAAGCAGGGCGAACACAACAATATACGGCCAGCGCGGGGAGCTTTCACGAGGTTGCGAAGATGGGACAGCAATTGCTTCGACAGGTCCTTCGATGAGACCACGGGTCTTTCGGTTTCCTCGCGCCCGTTCGGATTTTTTTATTGCATCCAGGATGTACGACATATCCAAGTCCCGGTTTCAGGTTGAGATCTATCGGCCGAATTCACTTGAAAAAATAGTACAGCAGGCCCAACCCGGCACAGATAAGGCTTACCGCTGTCAAGACAGCTTTGAATCTGCGGCCGGTTGCGGACAACGGAGGTCCGAGGACCTCGCCAGCGGCTTTTGCCAGCGTGACACTGTCTACGAATTCTTTTTGCAGGACAAAAGCTCCCAGGAGCGCGCGGTCGCAGAGTATGTTGATTAACCTGGGAATCCCACCGCTATATACATATAACCTGTTCAGAGCTTCCTGTGAAAAAAGCTCTGTTTTCCCTCCGGCAACCTCTAGCCTGTGGTTAACGTAAAGGAAGAGGTCGGCCTTTGACAGCGCCTCGAGGTGACAACGCGCCACGATGCGCTGGGCCAGTTGCCTCAGTTCCGGTCTTGCCAACTTGTCCCTGAGTTCAGGCTGGCCAACAAGAATTATTTGAAGCAACTTCCTTTCGTTTGTCTCAAGGTTGGTGAGAAGCCGGATTTGCTCAAGAACGTTATGGCCGAGGTTTTGCGCCTCGTCAATTATGAGAATGGCCTTTTTGCGTCTGGCGTTCAAATCCAGCAGGAACGCGTTTATTCTGTCGACCAGGTCCTTTATGCTCGTTTTCCGGGGGTAGCCGATGGCGAATTCGTCGCAGATCGCGGCAAGCAGTTCGTCAACCGAGAGCGCGGGATGTATGATGAAGGCCACGACGATATTCTTGTGCGGCGTCTGGAGGAGGCTCCTGACAATGGTGGTTTTCCCCGTGCCGACCTCGCCCGTCAACAGTACGAATCCCCCGTCGCTTCTGATCCCATAGAGCAGATGAGCCATGGCCTCCCTGTGCTGCTCGCTAACGTAGAGAAAGCGCGGATCGGGCGCAATCGAGAAGGGTGACCTTTTCATTCCGAAATATTTTCTGTACATGAGTTTCCACGAGTGTAGGCTGGTTTTGCAATCAATTATACCTGAAAGGCGCTGAAATCTTGGACGCTTTTTCGTGATACACGGGAAAAATACTCAACGTGCCGTTGACAAGTTTCCGGAGATGTGACAAATTTTTAAAAAATCGTTACTCAGGCGACCCCGATTCCTCCGGGGTTTGGTTTATTGGATTTATGTGCGGAGGTTTCCATAATTGGACAGTCACAGTTGTGCCTGTTTGACCGATAGAGGCCCAGCGGTTTAGCCCGCAAAAGAGTTTTTTCTCTTTTCTCTGCTTTGCTGCTTTCCGCTGGTCCTAAAATGAAGATAGCGGCGAAGCAGGGAATTTAATCCATCCCCTGCATCAATCTCTTTCATCAAATTGCCTAGATGAGACTCTCGGCGAGGTACGGCCCGGCGGGGCCGGCATCGCGGTTTAAGAGTGTTTGCGCAAGGTCATTCTATGAGCAAAAAACATGAAGAGGCAGCGCTATGATCAAGGCTTTGCTCGACATGTCCGGAAGGGTTTTCCGCACCGACTCTCCCAATCAGAGAATGTCGCAGGAAGTTTCCGAACAAGAGCGCCGATTGATCGATCTTTGCGTTCGGCCGGCCCAGGAGGCGCTGGCCGGACTTGATGCCGGTTTGCGCGGCCTGAGTTCGGAAGAGGCTGACAAGCGCCTGGACGAGTACGGACTAAACCAACTCTCACATACCAGGCGCAAGAGTTTCGTGGCCGACATCTTCGAGAGGTGTAAGAGTCCTCTGGTCATTCAGTTATTGATCATTGCCACGATTTCCGGCGCTATCGGCGAGGTCAAATCGGCGTTTATCGTAAGCGCGATGGTTTTCCTAAGCGTCGGGCTCTCCTATATCCTGGATCGGCGTTCAAGCAATACTGTCGAGATGCTTGGAAAGCGTGTGCAGTCACGAACCCTGGTTTTACGCAACGGTGAAGAAACGGAAATCCGGATATCGGAAGTTGTGCCGGGCGATATCGTCGTGTTGCATGCCGGCTCAATCGTTCCGGCTGACTTGCGGCTGCTCAACGCAAAGGATTTCTTCGTGAGCCAATCGGCGCTCACCGGAGAGTCCATGGCGGTGGAAAAAACGATTTCCGCCGGGCGTGTTCACGACCGCACCGCTTTGGAACTGACCAACGCCTGCTTTCTGGGAACCAGCGTCACCAGCGGCACAGCTCGCGGTGTAGTCGTTAACACCGGGACGCGGACAATTTTCGGCTCCATCTCGG
>OMSV01000050.1 GCA_900290385.1 Syntrophobacter sp. SbD2
TGCTGCCATTGACGAGCGACTCCCGTTACAGGTACAATCAGTAGTTTTAGCTTTCCAAACTGTCCTGATTCTCTAGCTCGGGAGGGTTGAATAGCATGATCGATAAAGAATCTTCGCAAGTCCTGCCGGACGATGTGATGGCCACATGCTCCGCCGCCTGCCCGGTTCACACCGACACCCGCGAGTATGTTCAGCGATTGAGCAGGGGGGATTATGAAGGCGCCCTTGACATCTTGCTCGAAGTTAATCCGTTTCCTTCAGTCTGTGGCCGCATCTGTCATCATCCGTGTGAATCCGAGTGCCGCCGAAAGGAGATCGATTCGGCGGTAAGCCTCAGGATGCTCAAACGTTTCGTAGTGGAGAATACAAAAGAGTACCGTATAGCCAGGCGAAAGAAGCCTGTGGAAATGAAAGCGGGAACCGTGGCCATCATCGGTTCGGGTCCTTCAGGCCTGACCGCTGCTCTGGACCTTGCGCTCAGCGGATACCGGGTAAGGGTCTATGAAAAGGACACCAAGCTCGGTGGCATGCTCGCTAATGCCATTCCTCNNCGAGCTGCGAAAAGAAAACGATGCAATTCTCATCGCGGCGGGTCTTGCCGAAAGCCATTCACTGCCCATTCCCGGGACTGACAGCAAGGGAGTGTTTCTGGGCATTCCCTTCCTATGGGACGTCGCAAATGGATTGCGCCCCGAACTCGGAGACCGCGCACTTGTGGTCGGGGGTGGGAATGTGGCTATCGATATGGCCAGGGCCGCCAAACGCCTTGGGCCGTCCAAAATTTACATGGCCTGCCTTGAAAAACGGGAAGAAATGCCCGCATGGAAATGGGAAATAGAGGAGGCCGAGCAAGAGGGAATAGAAATTCTCAATTCATGGGGACCCAAAGCAATTCTTGAAAAAAACGGCGCCGTAACGGGCATCGACTTCAAGCGATGCACCAGCGTTTTTGACGACCAGCATCGGTTCAGTCCCCGCTACGATGAATCCGAGACTAAGAGCGTCGAGGTTGACAGCGTCATTCTGGCAATCGGCCAGAAAGCCAACCTGGATTTTTTGGCCCAAACGCCCGTTGCTGTTGACCGAGGCCGGCTTCAATGCGACCGGACCTCTATGACCACATCCGAACGTGGTGTATTCGTGTGCGGCGAGGTCATGACCGGCCCCGGTTCCGCCATTCAGGCCGTTGGCACCGGCCATGACGCCGCCAAGGTCATATCTCATTTCCTGGAGACGGGAGAGACGCTGAAGCTCGCTGAAAGCGCAGTCAAAACCATAGGCGAGCTGCCGTCGGCAACCGCTGCTCTCGCCAAACGATTCGAACGCGTCGAGGTGAGTCTTATGGACCCGGCCGAACGAATCAAGACCTTTTCTCCTATCGAGCCGGGATACAGCGAGGCCGAAGCACTCGCCGAATCGAGACGTTGTCTTGCCTGCGCCACCGGCGCACATCTCAAGTCCGCCGGCCACTGCGCCGGCTGTCTTACTTGTGTGAGGGTCTGTCCTTTCGGAGTTGCGCAGGTGGAAAAGACCGCAGTTATGCCCGCGCAACAGTGCCAGACTTGTGGGCTGTGCGCAGCGGAGTGCCCTGCTGCAGGGATCGCCTTGTCAAGATTTGCGACAAATGGTATGAAAGATGCTCTGAGAGCGATTCTCTCCAAGTCGGATATTGCTAAGATAGCAAGACCCTTAGTGGTTTCCTATTGTTGTCTCAATGAGACAACCAGCAGGAAGTTTCTGATCGAGCAAACCCAGGAGGAAATCCGGCAGTCGGGCATCCTGCGCGTGATGATTCCATGCGTCGCCCGCCTTAGTACTCTCGATCTGCTCAGCCCTGTCGAACTGGGCGCCGATAAGGTCGCGGTGATAGCCTGCACCGAAAACGGCTGCTTCTACACCGGGGCTGAAGAATTGCTCGCAAGGCGCGTCAAACGAGTCCAAAAGTATCTCGATGAGATTGGAGTGGGACAGCACAACGTGCAGCTTTTCAAAACAGAGGGCAGCGCCGAGGAATGCTGGCCCAGGATATGGGAAGAATTCCGCTCGACTTCGGCAAAAACTATTGCCACGGACGAGCTGTTTCAGGAAGGAGCTTCACAATGATCATTGCTGACCCTAAACCGTTCGGACAGGTTAAGGGCTATCTCGAAGATTTCGACAAAATTCTGATTGTCGGCTGCGGTACATGCACCACAGTCTGTCTGGCTGGAGGAGAAGCCGAGGTGCAGATTCTCGCATCGGGCTTGCGGATTGCTTTTGGCAGAGAAGGCCGGAGCAAAACGATACTGGAAGCTTGTGTCCAGCGGCAATGCGACGAGGAATTTATTCTGCCCATCCTCGACCGCGTGGAGAATGAACATATTGATGCCGCC
>OMSV01000151.1 GCA_900290385.1 Syntrophobacter sp. SbD2
TTGCAGGGCCTCGGTAATCGCAATCCGGGCCGCTTCGGACCCCATTTCGGTAAACTCGCCGGAGTCAACCAGAACACCGTCCTGCTCAAAGGCATGTGTGAGGTCTTGTGCCAAAGGAGCCTGCTGCGCCTCCGCAGGTTTTATGACTACCTGGATCGGCAGGCCGTATTTTTTCGCAAACTCGAAGTCGCGCTGGTCGTGTGCGGGGACCGCCATGACTGCGCCAGTGCCGTAGGCTATGAGTACGAAGTTAGCCACGTAAATCGGCATCCTTTTCCCGGTGACCGGGTTGATGCAGCAGCTTCCGGTAAATACGCCCTCTTTTTCGAGTAGATCTGCTTCGCGCTCATCCCGCTTGAACCGCTTTGCTCTTTCGACAAAATCGAGTACTGTGGCCTCTTCAGGCTTTCCCCGGCATAGGTGGGCCACCATCGGATGTTCGGGGGCCATGCTCATGAAGGTAGCTCCGAAAAGCGTGTCTGTGCGGGTCGTAAAAACCGCAATGTTTCCCTCGCCCGATTCGAGCGGAAAAAGCAACCTGCTTCCAGTGCTTTTCCCTATCCAGTTCTGCTGCATGACGAGCACCCGCTCGGGCCAGCCGGGCAGCTTGTACGTATAGTCCAGCAGTTCGTCGACATAGGCGGTAATCTTGAAAAACCACTGCTCCATCTGCTTTTGTACGACCTGAGTGTCACAGCGCCAGCAGGCGCCTGCTTCTACCTGTTCGTTTGCCAGCACGGTCCCACACTTCGAGCACCAGTTAACATAGGAACTCTTCCTGTAGGCCAGGCCCCGGTCATACATCTTGAGAAAAAAGAGCTGCTCCCACCTGTAATAGCTGGGATCGCACGTAGCAAACTCACGCGACCAGTCATACGAAAAACCCAGTTGCCTGAGCTGGTTTCGCATGTAGTCGATATTGTCGTATGTCCATTTTGCAGGGTGGGTCCCGGCTTTTATTGCGGCATTTTCGGCGGGCATTCCGAAGGCGTCCCAGCCCATCGGATGGAGCACGTTGTATCCCAGCATGCGCATGAATCGGCCAACCACATCTCCTATGGTGTAGTTGCGGACGTGACCCATATGAATGCGGCCCGATGGATATGGAAACATCTCCAGCAGATAATATTTTTCCTTGCCCGCGTTTTCACCAACTTTGAAAACCTGGGACTTATCCCAGTATTGCTGCCATTTGTGTTCGATGGACTTAGGGGAATATTTTTGTTCCATAGATTACCTTTAATAGCGAGTGATATTATTCATTTAACTATAAAATCCCGTTCAAAGTACGGACAGGTTCGGCCGAGTTTGCGCTAAGGCATAAAATATATCAAATACCAGATCGGGCGGGAAATTGGAATAAAACAGAGGCTGGAAAGAGGGAAAGGTGAAAGGTGAAGAGGTCTTGGTCAGTGATCGCGTACCGGTTCTGCGCTGACGCTGAGATCACGGAGAAAAGCTTTGCGGGACAGGATTTACAGGATTAACAGGAATAGTTAAGACAAATTGTGAACTCACCGCGGATCTCTGTGGCAGATTTGAATTACCTGGCTCGACCCACCCCCGTCCGTCCGGACATCCGATTCATTTACCGATTGGATTCGCTCATTTTATTGCGTTTGCTGTCGAAAGAGAAAAGAGATGTATTGGAACCTGAAGCTTTTGCGCAGAGGATGCAATCGACAATATCGATATCCCGTTCATAAAAGAGAGTCAGGGCGCGGATAAGTTCTCTGCGATCAAGGTTTGCAATTCCCTTGTAGTGAAGGATGTCGATCAGGCTCTCGGACACCTTATTCCTTGGGGCCTTATATATTTTTGTGAGAACGTAAACGCACTCGGCGATCACGCTCTCGAGAACGACGGCCCGCGTGCTCCCTTCTTTCACCTGGTCAAAGAATTCCTTTGCTCTGAGGTAAAGGGGTTCATCATCTCTCGTAAGATATCGGATGAGAATGTTCGTATCAGGCAGACTTATTACCGGCTTTCCCATGCACCGCCTCTTCCCATGCTCTATCTTTCATCTGCTTCATGGAGACATCCGGTTTTACGTTCTCGGCGTATTCGCTCAGAGAGCCGGCGGCGTCCCTTACCGGCCTTACCACTACATCATTGTCGATAACTGCAAAATAGACAGCAGTCACCTTGAGTCTCTCGCGAATCTCTTTCGGGATGGTGACTTGCCCCTTCTTGGTGATCTTCACCGACGCTGACGCCATAACAGCTCACCTCACCTTTCAAATATGGTATTACTTGTCACGAGGTCAGTTACCCCTTAATGCAACCCCCTCTCGAATTTAAGAATCCTCTTAATCATCTTGAGGGGGCAAAAAGCTCCGGCCTGAGTGAAAGTTATGCAAAGATTTCGCGTGACTTTTTCGTAAAGCATGTAGTAATGCTTATCGCTATAATGTATGTGGCGCCCCTGCGGGAGGGGTTTTATTAATTCTGCACTGACTGGAGGCATCGATCATGGAATCCAGGCCCTGGCAGCGGCATTATGACTACAATGTCCCCTTAACAATCAGATACCCCCGTATTCCCCTGCACGAGTTACTTAGCATCCCTGCGAACACTTATCCCGACAAAGCAGCCTGCAATTTCTACGGGACCGAGATGACATTTTGGGAACTGCGCCATGCCGTTTTGCGCATGGCCAATGCGCTGGGAAATCTGGGCGTGCGGAAGGGGGACCTGGTCGGCATGAACCTGCCCAACTGCCCCCAGTACCTGATTGCCAACTACGCGGCCCTGTGTCTTGGAGCCGTCGTGGTGAACCTGAACCCGATGTACACGGCCCCCGAACTCAAACATGCGGTCGAGAAGACGGGGCTGACAACTCTTTTCACCTTCGATATGGTCCTTCCTTATATCCGGGCGCTTTGTCAGCAGGTGGAGATTCCGCTGGTGATCGTAACCAAGCCGGCAGACTATATTACGGGGCTTGGCCGCAGTACTAAGGAGAGCCTGGAACTCGATCCGAAATGGCGTCATTTCTCCGAACTTCTGGAGGGCTGTACGGATACCAGACGCCCGCGGGTTCAGGTGAACCCGGAAGATCCCTGTATGATTCAGTTCACCGGAGGGACCACGGGCCTTCCCAAAGCCGCCGTCCTCACGCACGCCAACCTCGTGGCCGCAACCTTCCAGTGCGTCCTGTGGGGCTCGGCCACAACCAGTCTCACTCCATACGAGCGGCGCAACGTGGTGGCCGTACTCCCGTTCTTTCACGTATACGGGAACATAGTTGTCATGAATTGGGCAATGCTCAACTGCGCCACACAGATACTGATTCCCCGGTTCCAGATTGACGAAATCATAGGGACCCTGTTAAACTTCAAGGAAATTACTTTCTTTCCCGCCGTGCCCACAATGATTACAGCGCTGGTCAACCATCCCAAAGCGGCGGAGCTGGACCTGGGCAAAAAGCTGGGTCTGCTCAACTCGGGCGGGGCGCCCATGTCCATGGATCTCATCGAGCAGGTCAAAGATATGGGAATCCCTTTCAGCGAAGGTTGGGGAATGAGCGAGACCACATCTTTGGGGATTGCCAACCCTCTCCTGGGCCTGAAGAAGGTGGGCAGCATAGGCATTCCGTTTCCCGACACCGATATCAGGATAGTGGATGTGGAGCAGGGACTGGAAGCTGTAAAGACGGGCGAGCCGGGCGAGCTTCTCATCAGAAGCCCCCTGGTCATGAAGGAGTATTATGCGAATCCAGAGGAGACGGCCGGGCAGATCAAGGACGGGTGGCTGAGCACCGGCGATATCGTGGTCCGTGACGAGGACGACTATATATTCATTGTGGACAGAAAGAAGGATATGGTGATCGCCGGTGGGTTCAACATTTACCCTCGTGAGATCGACGAGGTGCTCTTTCAGCATCCCAAGGTGCTGGAAGCGGTGTCCTTGGGCATCCCGGACGTGTATCGGGGTGAGACGCTCAAGGCCTACATAGTCCTTCAACCCGGAGAGACCGCTACCGGTGAGGATATCATCGGTTTCTGCAAGGAGAGGCTCGCCGCTTACAAAGTCCCCAAATTGGTCGAGTTCCGGGACACACTTCCCAAGTCAGCTATAGGCAAGGTGCTTCGCAAGATCTTGAGGGACGAGGAAACTGCTAACCGGAAGGTTTGACCGACTGTAACGGAGGCTTGTCAAATGGGAGTGCCCAAGGAGTGCGTTACGAGAAACCCCTGGAATCGGTTAAGAAGGCCGTTGATCTCTGCGGAGGACTCGATCACCTGCCGAGCAGGGCCAAAGTTTTCGTAAAGCCTAATATCGTCCTCTGGACCCGCCTGACTCCTTTTCCCAAGTGGGGGGTAATAACAACCTCCCGCGTAATCAACGATATGGTCTGCTTGCTCAAGGAGCGGGGGATCGATGACATCACCATCGGTGAAGGCACGGTGGTCTACGATCCGAAGGACCGCGAAACGGCCGCCCATGCCTTCGAGACCCTGGGCTACGGGACTCTCAAGAGGCGCTACGGAGTCAAGAGCATAAACGTGTTCGAGAGGCCCTTTGAAAAAGTCGATCTGGGCGGGGGAGTGAAGCTTGCCATCAATACGGATATTCTAAACAGCGATTTTGTCGTGAATGTCCCGGTTATGAAGACTCATGCACAAACAGTGGTAAGCCTTGGAATCAAGAACATTAAAGGCACCATAGATATCAAGTCTCGCAAGAAATGCCACTCTGCAGACCCGGAAAAAGACCTCCATTACATGGTATCCAAACTGGCTAACAAAATTCCGCCATCGTTCACCATCATTGACGGCATTTATACCAATGAGCGCGGCCCTTCTTTCGACGGCAAGATCAGGAGAAGCAACTTACTGGTGGCCTCAGCGGATGTGCTTTCCGCTGACAAGGTGGGGGCTACGATTCTTGGATACCAGCCTGCACAGGTCCCTCACTTGGTGCACGCCGCCAAAGATATGAACAGAACGCAGGACCTGTCTGACCTGCAGATAGTTGGAGAAACGATCGAAAATGTGGCAATGAAGCTGGAGTACGCTTTCGCTTACACTGAGGATGGCACACTGCCTGCTCCGATGGCAAAGATGGGAATACAAGGTCTCACATATCCGAAGTACGATTCGAGTCTGTGCACGTACTGTTCCGGGATCACGGGCGCTGTGCTCACGGCCATAGCCTACGCATGGAAAGGGCAACCGTGGGACGACGTTGAAATCATTTCAGGAAAGATGATGAAACCCACACCGGGCCGGAAAACCACAGTCCTTTTGGGCAAGTGCATGTATGTGGCCAATAAGAACAATCCTGACATCAAAAACATGATCGCGGTCAAAACATGCCCTCCAGCCCCTGAAGCGGTCGTCAAAGCGTTGCACCAGGCGGGGATTGAAGTAAGTCCCGAAATCCTCAAGACCAGAGACAAAACAATGGGAAGTTACATGAAGCGGTACGAAGGCAAGCCGGAGTTCGACGAATCATTGTTCAGAATCGACTGACATCAGAATTTCATCCCCGGTAAGTTGAGTGAGGCCGTGTTGCCGCCGTCAACCGGAAGAGCTTGACCTGTGATATAGCTCGCCTCATCACTTGCCAGAAAAAGAATCGCAGCGGCAACTTCTTCCGGCCGGCCATAACGCCGTAACTCGCAACGGCTGCCCAGTTTATCAGACTTCCCGCTTGCCCTGGCCAGATCAAATACGGGCTTGGTCATGGCTGTTTCTATAAGACCGGGACAGACTGCATTGACTCGGATATCGTATCGGCCGAGATCGCAAGCTGAAGTCTGAGTGAAATTAATGAGGGCCGCTTTGCTTGCGCTATAGGCGTTGCCTCCTGCCCCGGAGCGGACCCCGGCAACTGAAGCCGTATTCACTATGGCCCCTGTTTTGCGTTCCTGCATGTGCCCGGCCACGTATTTGGTGGTAAATACGGCGCCCAGAACATTTACCCCATAAACTTTGTGCCAGTCTTCCCCGTTTTGCTCCGCCAAAGGCGACAACTGTCCCGTGATTCCCGCATTGTTGCAGACAATATCGATGACGGCGTAGTTTCGCAGCGCCGCCTCGATCAGTTGTTTGACCTCTTGCTCAACGGCCACGTTCGTTCTTTGTGCGAGCGCCTCTCCGCCCTCTTTGAGGACAATGTCCAGAGTCTGCCTCAACCCTTCTTCATGCCAATCGGCCAGAACAAGCTTACCGCCTTCCCTGGCGAACAGAATTGCCGTGGCCCGGCCGATGCCGCTGGCGGCCCCTGTGATGACAGCCACTTTCCCCTCGATACGACGGTTATTTCCCATTTTAACGATCCCGCCTCAAACGCCGGTACCCCGTAACATTATGTATTTCGCATAATACGGGTGGGCACGACTGTGCCCACCCTACAGGAGGTGCTGTACGAAGCTACAAGGGTTACAGGGTATTAGCGGTCTATAGGAGGCTTTGACTTATTATTTCACCTGCTTGTTTAATGCCTCCCTGTCCCCGCCGCTCATGCCGGCAATGTACCTAACCAGCTTCTTCCTGGACTCGATGTCATACTGGCTGGTGATGGCGATCTGCTCCATAATCGGCGAGCCGATCNNNCTGGCTGGTGATGGCGATCTGCTCCATAATCGGCGAGCCGCCGCCATGGTAGTTGCCAACTTTGCTTATGCCGCCGGTGGCCGAGCACAGGATGTCGCCCATGTAGCGCCAGAACTGGGCTTGATCTTCCGCTGAAATCTTTGAGTTGCGCTTGGTATATTTGAGGAGCAGGTCTTTGGTCTCGGGGTTCACGAAGTCCTTCTCGTGAGGGAAAGTGGCGACCACTCCTCCCGCGATGTCGCAAAGGATCTCCGCTTCCCTGTAGACTGCCTCGCCCGACAAGCATCGGCCCACGTTGCAATAAATCGAATTCGGAATATAGGACCCGGGTCCATAGGGGACAAGACCCATGCCCGGTAAGTAAACTTCCGGTTTGCCCAGGGCCGAAGCCGTGTATCCAGCCGCATAACCCAACTCCGTGGTCATGATGATCTCGGCCAGCTTCTCCCTGACGTGGGGCGCCTTATGAACGTTGTTAACCTCGGCTGCCAGGGCCGCAGTCCCTAAGAGCAGATCTCCGATGGCCGGCTTACAACCGGAATATGAGTGCCGGTGAAACAGCGCGAAAAGCAGAGCCAGCACTCCCCCGTGCTGCCATTCACCCGCCATGAACACCCTTTCCCACGGAACAAAGCAGTCTTCAAAAATCATGTAGGAATCCGTGGCGCCCTGCATGAACCCCCGCTTGAAGTGTTCTCTGGGTCTTAGGTTATGAGCGGTCATTACCTGCTTCAGGCCGTCCCAGTCTCCGGGAACGGCAAAGGCCACGGCGTAGTCTTTATCTTCGGGCCGCAATGCCCTGGTGGGAACCACAAGCACCTCGTCCGCCACGGAGGCCTCTGAGATGTGGACCTTGCATCCGCTGACCAGTATGCCGTCCTTGAGCCTCTCTTTGATACGCACATAGGCGTCCGGATTCGGCTGCTCGGCAGGCCGCAGCAACCTGTCGCCCTTTACGTCCGTCTGAGCGGCACAGCCAATTAAGTCCTCGGTCTGAAAACGCATCAGCCACTTCTTGAAGTTCTCATGGTACTCGGTGGCGCCGCTGTTGACCTTGTCCGCTTCGTATGAAACGTTGTAAATGGCGTTAGTGGCGTCGGTTCCCATGCAGCGCTGGATGCAGCCGCCCACCTTGTGGCATAGCTGGCGGGTCATGTCCTGCTTTTTGTGCAGGTCATCCGGGTTCTGATGAACGTGAGTAAAACGATTGCCGGGTTCTGATGAACGTGAGTAAAACGATTGATCCTCTCACCCGTTAGATGAGAGACTGCCGTCAACAAGGCTTGATTCTCCGGCTTGGCCGCCTCATCGTACGTGGTCCCTATCGTATCGATGCAAGCCATCTGCATTTCGTCTGTGCGGTCGATGAGATTGCCGTTGAAATATATGTTCCGCTTCATCTTGGCCAAACTCTGGATGTGCTGTTCTTTCGTTCTCATTTTGCCTCCTGCCGGATCGTGTAATTAAAATCTCTCTATGATCGTGGCCACGCCCTGGCCTCCACCAACACAGGCGTTAGCGCACCCATAGCGTCCGCCCCTGTTCTGCAGTACGCGGGCCAGAGTTCCAACGAGTCGAATACCGGTGGCCCCAAGGGCATGCCCAATGGCGATTGCGCCGCCCTTAACGTTGACCTTGTCCGGATCGAGCCCCAGTTCTTTGATGCAGTTAAGGGCCACAATGGAGAATGCTTCGTTGATTTCCCAGTAATCGACGTCTTTGGCTTGCAGCCCCGCCTTTTGAAGGGCTTTTTGGCTGGCGGGCACTGGTCCGCAGCCCATTACCGTGGGGTCCACACCCGCGAACCCGATGGACTTTATGGTGGCCAGAGGCTTGATTCCTTTTGCCTGTGCGGTCTCCTTTGACATCAATATCATCGATGAGGCCGCCGCGTTAAGGGGCGAAGAATTGCCCGCCGTAATCTGGTGGTCTTTCCTGTAGGCCGGAGCCAGTTTTGCCAGACCTTCGAGCGTCGTGTCCGCTCGCACCGCCTGGTCCGTTTTTACGGTCATGACGGAGCCGTCTGCCTGCACAGCCTCAATGGGCAGTATCTCATCATCGAAGAAACCCTCCGATTGGGCCTTTGCGGCCAGTTGGTGAGACCGCAGGGCCCATTTATCCATATCTTCCCTGGCCAGGCCGGATTGAACGAGCAGCTTTTGAGCGGTAAGTCCCATGTTCATGGTTGTCATCATGTCCCAGTGCAAGTAATCCGGGGCCGAGAAGAGGGCAAGGTTCGGAGAAATCAATCCACCTTCAGTCGTCGCTTGCCCCATGGGTATCCTCGTCATGTGCTCCATTCCTCCCACCATGACGATGTCCGCGTTGTTGGTGGCAATTTCGAGATAGCCCATATGAATGGCGGCCATGGAAGAACCGCACTGCTGGTCTACGAATTTGGCTGCGACGGTTTTGGGGAAGTTGGCCAAAAAAATCGGGAAACGGCCTCCGTAGGCCCATTGTTCGCCAACAGCGGTCGCGCACCCTACGATGAAGTCTTCGATTTCGCCAGGTTGAATTCCCGTTCTGCGGGCCAGTTCGGGGAGTAGCTTGGCCAAAAGCTCATCGGCCCTCATTTTGGCAAATACGTCTCTTGCCGGGTCTTTGGGCCGGCAACGTGATTGAGCGGTCCTGAGGTATCCTGCAATGACTACGTCTCTCATTTGAGTGTCTCCTTTACGGTTATATTTTTGGTCCTGCGTTAGGCTGGGTAAAAGCTCTTACCGGATTCGGCCATCTCTTTGAGTACATTTGCGGGTTGGAACCGCGTCCCGTAATGCTTCTCCAGCTCAACCAGCTTGCCGTGCACGTTGGCGACGCCCCACTTGTCTGCATAGCGCAGTACGCCGCCCCTGTACGGAGGAAATCCGGCGCCGTAGATCATTGCCAGATCCATGTCCTGCGGTCTGTCGCAAACTCCCTGTTCCATCATGAGCGCAGCCTCATTTATTGCGAGGGCAAGCATAGCATCCACTATCTCCTGGTCGGAGACCTTTTTGGGCGAAACACCGCCGGCGCTTAGATAGTTTTGTACGACCTCCACAACCTTCTTGTTTGGTACAGGCTTATTGCCGCTGTAATCCATGTAACCCGCACCGGTTTTTCTTCCGTAGCAACCCGTTTGATAGACAAGCTCGGTAAGCGGGTGGATCTTGTACCTGTCGCCGAGTCTTTTCTCAAAATCTTGTACCTGTCGCCGAGTCTTTTCTCAAAAGTCTTGTTTACCCGATAGTTGATGTCGATACCCGTCAGATCGGAAAGCTCAGCGGGGCCCATGGGCATGCCGAAGTTCTTCATTACCCTTTCAACTTGATTTGAGTCCACGCCGTCCGCCACCAAATACACGGACGCGCCAAAAAGACCTCCAAGCTGCCTCGACACGTAAAAACCCGGCGCATCATTGACTACGATGGGTATTTTCTTGATGGCGCGCGCGAAGGACACCGATGTCGCCAGAGTCTGGTCGGAGGTCTTCTGCGCACAAATGATCTCAAGGAGTTGCATGCGGTTGGCCGGATTAAAGAAGTGCAGGCCGATCATTCGCCCGGGATCTTTTAGCACTGAAGCTATTTCGGTAATCGGCAAAGCTGAAGTATTGGTGGCAAATATTGTTTCGGGCCGGCAGATCTCATCGAGCTTTTTCCACACCCCCTGCTTGACGCTCATCTCCTCGAGCACGGCCTCGATCACCAGGTCCGCGTCTTTGGCGTCCTCGAGCAACGTGGTCGTTTTCAATCGCTTGTCCAGCATTGAATCCACATCAGCCTGGGTCATCTTTTTCTGCTTGACGGGGTAGTCGAAGGTCTTCCTGACAGAAGCGACGCCTTTATCCAAAGCCTCCCGGTTAATGTCCCACAGGGTCGTGTCAAAGCCCCCTCTAAGTAAAACGTTCACGATCCCCGACCCCATGACTCCGCCGCCCAGCATAACGACTTTTTTGATCGGGGCCGGTTTAACGCCCTCAATTCGTGGAAGCCGTCCGGCGGCCCTGGTATTGAGGAATATGCCGATCAGGTTCTTGGCGACATCCGAAACCGCGCAATCGCAAAAAAGATCGCCCTCTTGACAAATATCGGCCTCTATGTCGAACGACAACCCTTTTTCTACGGCTTCGATCACTTTGAATGGCGCCAGGTATCCTTTGGCTTTCGACATGGCCATGAATTTGGCGCCGTTCGCCATCGCCTTTAGCTCGGCTGCGCTTGGAAGCCGATTGTACCTGTTGCGGGTTCGCTTACTATCAAGCGGGATTGCCCCCGAGATAAATTTGTTCGCTGCCCCCAGGGCAGCCGGCACAAGACTCTCCGCGTCCACCATCTCATCGATGAGCCGTCTGAACAGGCCCCTTTCGGCATCGATCGGGTTTCCGGCGGTCATCATCTCCAGGGCATTGGCAAGCCCAATGAGCCGAGGCAGGCGCTGAGTGCCTCCAGCACCCGGAATAAGCCCGACCTGGACCTCGGGTTGCCCGAGTTGGACGCCTTTGGCGGCGACCCTGTAATGACATGCCATTGCGATTTCGAGGCCTCCTCCGAGCGCATTGCCGTTTATGGCTGCTATCACAGGCTTGGGGCCCATCTCGATCTGGTTGAGAAAGCCGGACATAGCCCTTACTCTGGGCAGCAGGCTCTCTTTTTCCTTCACTTTGTAAACCTCCCTTAGATCCGCGCCTGCTATGAAGTTTTTCCCGGTGCCCGTAAGCACGATGGCCTTGACGTCCGAGTCCTGGAAGCCGCCCGAAATTGCCTCGGCCAACTCCATCACGAAGTTTCCCGAGAGCTGGTTTACCGGCGGATTGTTCATGAAAAGCACCACCACGCCATTGTGAACTTCTACTTTAACATTCTCGAAGTCTGTCTTCATCCTCATCAACTCCTTTCGCCGGGCCCGATCGCCGGCATCTACCGCTTTCGGCCCTGCAACGCACGCTTGCATTCTTATTGAGTTCTTAGGTGAGCAGGGTTCGCCATGACCGCCGATGTGAGAAGCCCGGTTACCTGCTCGATCTCCTCCATCTTATCCACGCGGGCCGATTCGCGTAATACCAGCCATCGCATGGCCATATGGCTAAAGGCCCCGAGAAACATGTTGCGGAAAACCCTGGAATTGACCGTGCCGCGAAAAACACCGGCGGCTTTGCCCTCCTCTACGACATCCTCGACTAATTGGCAGTAGCTGCGGAATATTTCAAAGGCCTTGGACCTGTGGAACCTGTCATTGGTGTGGAGTCGCAGAAGAAACACTTTCAGAAACTTCCGGTCGCTCAAGAAACTGGAAAAATGGTACTTGATCAGCCTGCGAAGCTTTCGATCCGGGCTCTTGATGTCGAATGCGCTGGCGGCCTTGTCCAGATAGGAACCGAGTCGAGTTGCGGCTATGGAAAGAAGAATGTCTTCCTTGCTTTGGAAGTACTCGTAAATTGTCCCATCCGCTACGCCCGCCAGACCGGCAATCTCGGATATGGTCGCCTTGGCGAAATCTTTTTCGGCGAAGACTTCCTTGGCCGCCTCTATTATGGCATCCAAACGGTTTACTCGCGAGTTTTCCGGCGGACTGTTCGTCACGATCATCGAATCCACCAGATTCACCACGTCTTCGAAATCCGACTCGCCCGAATCCACTTCGGCGATTGTGAGGGCGCTGACGGTTTCCATGTCCAGGGTCCCCAGAATCACATCACGCATAAGCCGAATGGGGACATCCGTGCGAAATCTTCCGTCTTGGACACCCCGAGCCAATATTGAAGACACTATACGGGTGTATTCGCGCAGGATCTCATAGGCAGGACTGGAATAAAACTCCTTAAAGGACCGGCATTCC
>OMSV01000201.1:0-2688 GCA_900290385.1 Syntrophobacter sp. SbD2
CGGTCTCATGTCGAATGACCGAGACCATCCATTATTTTGCTGGTTTATCAACAACATCAGAATGGATATTAGATCCAAAAAACCACTTTCCTGTAGTTTTGTTTTTGTCCATGGCCCTGATCTCAGGCCCTGCATTTAACATCAATTAGGTTTTTGAGGAGGTAAAAATGAGAAAATTACTGGTTATTGGAATCGCGCTTTCCCTGCCTCTCTCCCTGCAACTGGAACTTTTCCGCCCTCTCTCCCTGCAACTGGCACTTTCCTTCTTTTTGCGGCTGCGGTTGTGCCACAAAAGACGTTGTCATCGAGCCGGTGAGAGATACGGATAAGCCGACGGGCTGCAGGAGTTGCATGCGTTATTAGTTTTTGCAATCCGTTCGGGGCTCTTCGACTGTTTCACACGTCCGCATCAATGACCGTCTATAGTGTGTATGAGCATCCCGGATACTTGATCGACTTACACTCTAGACTCGCGTGGCCCAGGCAACTCTTGCCTGGGCCGGTAAGGCGTAAGGGGAATTACTGGGTTGCCCATGATGAACTGGTGGTTCGGTNNAATTGCAGATTCAGACGGATATTCGCGACCTTCAAAAATTGCAGGTTGTCTCTGTAGATCGATCTGTAATCGCATTCAACCGATCCACCAAAACGGACCAATCCTTGTCTACTTCTCTGACCATGTCTCCCCAATCGTAATTTCCACTTCAACCGGTACTTTACCGAGATAAACTTTACCTGCCTGAATCATGGTCTCATCGAGAATCACAGCAGCTTCCCTTGCCATCTCATTTCGAACTTCGAGAATAATTTCATCATGGACAGTCCCGATAATCTTGGCTCCAGTGTCCGCCAATCTTTGAGGAAGCAAGCTCAGTGCCTTCTTTGTGATGTCTGCGGCTATCCCTTGAACGGGTGAATTGTAGAGGGCAGTTATCTTTGGGGTCTCATTCCACAATCTTCCCCTGCCGATCAACGTGCGTGTTTCTCTGCTCTTCTGGTCATAAACCGACCGGTGCCATGCAGCAATTCCACAATATACCTCAAAGAACGTGCTTCTGAACCGTTGTGCTTCATCAAGAGTCAAATCCACATTGTATACAACTCTGGCATAACCTCTGAGCCCTTCAGCCCCCATAGCGTATATAAGACCAACGGCAAACCGGGCCAAACTAACATCTCCTCGCGAAGCGATAGAACCAGAAGGAATTATTTCCTTTTGCTTTTTCTGGGTTCGCGGAGATCTGATATTTCACGGGTTCTAGGTAATTGGTTAGAGGTTATGGGTAACCCTTCACACCTCACTCCTCCGTCCTCCGTCCTCAGTCGTCAGTCCTCAGTCCTCTGAAGAGGACTAGAGCAAGACTTTATCTACAATCGAAAAGATATCCCCGGCCACAAGCAGTTCGACTCCTTCCCGGACGTCGGCATCCAGGTCCTCGATGTCGATCTTGTTTGCTTCAGGAAATATGATTGTTTTAACGCCCGCCCTTTGAGCAGCGAGAACTTTCTCGCGGATTCCGCTGACGGGGAGCAGCCTGCCGCTCAGGGTGAATTCTCCGGAAAGGGCGACATCACGCCGCGCCGGTTTGCCGGTTAGAAGCGAAATAAGCGCCAGCGCTATTGTAACGCCCGCCGAAGGACCGTCCTTGGGAACAGCTCCGGATGGAATGTGCACGTGGATGTCGCTTTTTTCGAAAAAATCCGGGTCCAGTGAAAAATCTTGAGCGTGACTCCGTATATAGCTCAGGGCCGTCTGCGCAGACTCGCGGATTATCTCTCCAAGGGAACCGGTCAATATTAACTGTTGGTTTCCCTTCATCCTGGTTGCCTCGATAAAGATTATCTCTCCTCCGAACTCGGTCCAAACCAGTCCCGTTGTAACCCCCACACGGTGACCGGCCTCCGCGATCTCATGGGTGAATCTTCGCGGTCCGAGCAGGTTTTCGATCAGTTTTTCATCCACCACTATGGGCGAGCGATCATTTTCACTTTGCAGACAGAGCCTGGCGAGCTTTCGGCAGACGGTTGCAATTTCGCGCTCGAAGTTTCGCAGTCCTGCCTCGAGTGTGTAATCCATGATAATTTTTGAAATCGCACCGTCGAGAAACTCGACGTGTCTGTTTTTTAGACCGTGTTCTCTCAACTGGCGGGGAACGAGGTATTGCCTGGCGATAGCTCGCTTTTCTTTTTCGGTATAGCCTGGGAACGGGATCACTTCGAGCCTGTCCAGGAGATCACTTCGAGCCTGTCCAGGAGCGGGGCGGGAAGCCTTTCCACCACATTGGCCGTTGCAATGAACATGACGCTGGACAGATCGAAGGGGACATCGAGGTAGTGATCGAGGAACCGGCCGTTTTGCTCCGGATCCAGGATTTCCAGCAGAACCGAAGCGGGATCGCCTCGGAAGTCCTGGCCAATCTTGTCTATCTCGTCAAGCATGAAAACCGGGTTCCTGACCCCGATGCGCCGAATCTCAGTGATGATTCTGCCCGGCATCGATCCGACATAAGTCCTTCGGTGTCCTCTGAGTTCGGCTTCATCACGCAAACCGGCAAGAGAAATCCTGACGAACTTTCTGCCCAGCGCTTCGGCAATAGACTTGCCAATGGAAGTCTTTCCGGTCCCGGGAGGGCCCGAAAAGCACAAAATCGGGCTTCTTGTCAACTCGATATGCCGTTTCTTTTCGTG
>OMSV01000201.1:2698-8998 GCA_900290385.1 Syntrophobacter sp. SbD2
TTTTTTGAGAGCGTCAACCGCCGAACTCACCGTGGCATAACCGGTAATCATCACAATCTGGGTGTTCGGGGCGACCTGTTTTGCCGATTCGAGGAGTTGAATGCCGTCCATCTTTTCCATCTTGAGATCGGTAAGGACCAGCTCGAACTCTTTTTGGCTCAGTTGGTCCAGAGCGTCCCGGCCGTTGACCGCAGTGCTTACTTGGTAGCCTTCCTTGCGCAGGACATATTCCAGATTCGTTCTGGCTATCTCCTCGTCATCGACCACCAGGATATTGAAGTCGGTCAAGTTACAAAGGGTTTTGACCGCCAGATATTCCAGGATTCTCTCTTTGACGTGTTTTAGTCCATAATGCTGAAGCTCAAGGATCTTTTGCGCGCGCGCCATATCAAGGCTGTCGTCGGTTAAGTTCTGCCAGGGAAGCGAGAGGATGAACTCGAGATAACTCACCCCGATTGTGTATTCGGGTATACCGGGGTCCATTCTTTCGAGCCGCTCGAGTTCCTTGGAGGCAAGCTCCGAAATTGGCTTCGTTATCCTTGCTGTCTCGATGGCTCTGCGAAGATCATCCAACTCGATCGATGTTTCTTCAGGGGGTTTTTCTTCGATCCTCTCAATCTTTTTAAAAAAACTCATACTCTGCCTCTCGATCCCTGTTGCAATTCGCAACGGGTTTAAGCCCTGCGTTGCAGTATCGAACATTGCTGTATTGTGCTACAGCATTGACTCGGCCAGATGCTATTGCATTGTGCAACACCCCAAGCCCCCGTTGGCCCCGGCGGCAAGGAGTAGCCTAAGCCTTATTCAGCAATGATCTTGGTAGCTTTTTAGCAGATGGCACGACTTTTGACTATAGAAGATTGAAAAATTCATACTTCAGGTGAACAGGCCATGTCAAATTTAATGGAAACAAATCGTAAGAACGAAACGCACAACGGCCGCAAGATCCTTGTCGTGGCAAATAACGGGATTTTTGCGGAGACCCTAATCAATCATTGCGTGCAGCTTGCCGGGCGGCTCGGATACGATCTGGCGGCTCTGAGCGTTGATGCTCAGTATGAAGGCAGGACATTCGAAGACAGATCGGGCAAATCGGCAAAAAAATTATGCGAAGCGGCCGGTAGCAACGGAATCCATTGCAGCGCCATGATTAAGCGAGGGGATATTGAATTTGCGGTTGAGGACGCAATTCACGAGATAAAGAGGGTGGAGATCGTAGTAGTAGACTCGGAGATAAGCAGCGAGAGTATCCAAAATATATCGGTTCCGGTAGTGAGTGTTTTATGCCGCCTGTTATGCGGCTGTCTTTACAAACGCTGACACTGTCACGCAAATTTGTTCCAGGGGCGGCTGGTACGCAGCTCTTCCCATTGCCGCCGTTCTGGCATTTTCGTTCGTGCACGGCGCATTTGCGCACAATTTGTGGTCCCTTCTCGGTATCGAGGCCATGAAGAGAGATCAGGTCAGAAAGACCGAACACAAGGTCATCGAGAAGAGAAAACAGCTGAGAAAAAGACCTCGCGCGTATGCTTACGTCAATCCGTTTCACAGGATAGACTTATAATTGCTCGACTTGGTGAAAAACCTTTTGGCTACGGTAAGGATTCGAAATGCACGACATAGCAAATGAAACAATCAAGTTCATCGATCTCAATGCGACTTACGTGATTTTCCTTTTTCTGGTCGGCTTTGTCGGCGGCCTGGTGAGCGGGTTCATCGGTTCGGGCGGCGCCTTCGTTCTAACGCCGGGCATGATGAGTCTGGGAGTGCCCGGGGTCGTGGCGGTAGCGAGCAATATGTGCCACAAATTCCCCAAGGCGCTTGTCGGAGCGTACAAACGTTTTAAATATGGCCAGGTGGATTTGAAGCTTGGTCTTGTGCTGGCGGCGAGCGCCGGCGTCGGTGTACAGGTAGGCATAAAAATCCAGCAATTAATACTCTCAAAATGGGGACCGGCTGGGTCCGACCTCTATGTGAGCCTTTCTTTTGTGGCGGTGCTGGTTGTTGTCGGAAGCTATGTTTTCCGCGATGCCATGAAGATATCGAAAGCCGGTGGAAACGAGCGGGTTGCGCTGCTTGCCAAGAAGCTCCAGAGCATCAACCTCCCGCCAATGATTACCTTTAAGACGGCAAACGTGCGCATCTCCCTTTGGTTTACGCTTCCGGTAGGTTTCGCAACTGGTATGCTCGCCGCCACGATCGCTGTCGGCGGTTTCATAGGCGTTCCCGGCATGATTTATATGCTCGGAGTCTCGGGGCTGGTAGCTTCTGCCAGCGAACTGGTAATCGCTTTCGTGATGGGTATGGGCGGCTCCATAAACTGGGCGATGCATGGAATGATTGACATTCGGCTGGTCCTGATCATACTTGGCGGGTCGCTTTTGGGTGTTCAGCTTGGCGCAATCGGGACCACTTATGTAAAGGATTACATGATCAAAATCGTTATGGGCTCCATAATGCTAATAGTTGCTGTGAGCAGGGCGTTTGCAATCCCAAAATATCTGGATCAGCTCGGCGTCATCTCAATAGGTAAGGGTACAATAGCGCTGCTGGGCGCGATCAGTTTTGTCTCGATGTGTCTTGCTCTGATTACTGGGTCCATAATCATTCTGGTCAGCATGTGGAGAGCAAAAAGGTCGTCATACGCTCCAAAAGCGCTGGCTGAGGCCAGATGAATCAAGTGCTGACATACTGTTGATCCCTGGTGTGGTTAAGTCACTGCTCTCCCCTTCTTTGTAAGCGTTCAGAGAAGGGGAGAGCCTTTTTGGGGGTAAGTCAGGGGAACAAAAATCCAAAAACAAATAGTAAAACCGGGCATTCTGCCGTGCTTGTGTGTCAGGACGCTTCTCAGGGAATGAAAATTAGACTATACTCACCGCTCGTTAAACGTCGGTAATTCTACCGCTATTCGGACTCAAGCTCAGGGTCCGCTTCTGGTTTTACCGATTATGCTCCTGCAGTGCTTAGCAGGCTAAAAAATAATGTATGGGAAAACACATCGGAGCCGCCGATGGAGATAAGACTTCCAAAACCTTTGAACATCCGCCAAAAGGTAATGGCCGGTTTCGCTTTACTGCTGATCATGGCCTGTTCCTTTGGGACCGTTTCATATAGTTACCTTCGGGCAGTGGAACGAAAGCAGCATTTTGTTGAGACAGCGGATGATCTTCGAGATTATATTCTTGAGGCCCGCCGGTACGAGAAAAATTTTCTGCTGTATGGTTCCGGTGAGGACCTGAACGAGAACCGCAGATTTACCCAGCTTGGCTTGGAGCTGCTGGATAAGACAACCCCGGAGATCAACGATTTTGAGGGTGTTCCACTGCTCAAGCAAATCAAGTTGGAACTTGGCGGTTATCAGCAACTTATGAGCCGATTAGCCCCCGGCCATGGNNTTTGGCCGCGGTTGAAGACCAGTTGCGGGAACATGGCAAGAGCCTGGTGGACTTGTCCCAAAGGCTGGTCTCCTTCGAGCGCGAACGGATTCTGCATATCGTAAAATCACTCAAGACTCAGCTTCTGACGTCACTGGGCTTAACGATAATAGGCGGTGGTCTGCTGATCCCGGTCATTTCCAGAAAAATTGTTCGCCCGCTTCGCTATATCGAGAAAACCACGCACCGGATTGCCGAAGGGGATTTCACGCCGATTGTGGTTTACGATACGCACGATGAGACACAGCGTGTCGTCGAGGGGTTTAACCGGATGATTTCCGAGCTGGAGAAGCGTCAGGACCAGTTGCTCCAGGCAAAAAAACTCAGTTCCCTTGGGACATTGACCTCTGGCATTGCTCACCAGTTGAATAATCCCCTTAACAATATTTCCACCTCCTGCCAGATACTTCTGGAGGAATTCGATAAGGTGGACGCCGAGCTTTCTCATCGGATGCTCAACAATATCGAACACGAAGTACATCGTGCCCGCGATATCGTGCGAGGCCTGCTAGAGTTCTCACGCATAAAGGAATTCTGCCTCGCCCCGACAGTCCTGCTCCAGGTGGTGGAGCGAGCCGTCAAACTCATTTCGAGTCACGTCCCGCCGGGGGTCGAGATTGTACTGGATGTCCCCCGGGATCTCTCACTCAATCTTGATGCTCAACGGATACAGCAGGTCTTTTTGAATCTGATTGAAAACGCTGTTCATGCGATAGAGGCTCCTGGGCAGATCCGTATCAAGGCAAGGGCCGATCTGGCTCAAAAGCAGGTACTCGTTGTCGTTGAAGATACCGGAAAAGGCATCCCGGAAGGTGAACTTGGAAGGATTTTCGATCCATTTTTTACCACAAGGGAGGTTGGCGCGGGGACCGGCCTTGGGTTGTCGATAGTTTTTGGGATAGTCCAGAAGCATCACGGCTCGATAACGGTCGAGAGCAGGGAAAGTGAAGGCACCAGATTCACGATGCGCTTTCCAATCGAAACGGAGTGCTGAGAGAAGAGGCTCGATGGCAGGAAGCCGCATTCTGATAGTTGATGACGAACAGATAGCCCGGGAAAATCTCGAGCATGTGCTGCGCAGGGAGGGCTATGAGACGGTAAGCGTCAGTGACGGGCTTGCCGCGATCGGAGAACTCGAAAAGGAAGAGTTCGACCTGGTGTTGACCGACATTCGGATGCAGCCTGTTGACGGGCTTCAGGTGCTGGATCGTTCGCGCGAGCTCTACCCCAATATCGAGGTGATAGTCATTACGGGATACGCTTCGGTTTCTACCGCTGTCGATGCTATGCGCAAAGGGGCCTACTACTATATCCCGAAACCGTACAAAATCGATGAAGTCAGGGTCCTTGTAAAACAGGCCATTGAGAAGCGAGGTCTGCGCAGGGAGGTCACAGAGCTGCGGCAGCGGGTGGGAGATCAGGGGAAGACTTCTTTGCTGATCGGCAGCAGTGCAGATATGCAAACCCTGCGAAAGATGATCGATCAAGTAGCGATTTCTGATTCGAGCGTGCTTATTCTAGGAGAAACAGGGACCGGCAAGGAGCTTGTGGCCAGGACCATTCACAACATGAGCCTTCGGGTTGAGAAACGGTTTCTTGCTATCAATTGCGGCGCCTTTTCCGAAGAGCTTCTTGCAAACGAACTGTTCGGGCACGAGCGCGAGGCGTTCACCGGCGCAAAGAGCATAAAACGGGGTCTTCTGGAAGCCGCCCAGGGGGGTACCATTTTCCTGGATGAAATCGGGGACATGCCCCTGTCAATGCAGGTGAAGCTGCTGCGAGTTCTTCAGGAACGCTCGATGATGCGGGTGGGGGGCGTACATGAAATACCGGTTGACATTAGGGTTGTTGCAGCGACCAACAAGGACCTGAAGCAGGAGATCGAGTTCGGGACCTTTCGCCAGGATTTCTATTATCGGCTGAATGTTATATCACTGCATGTGCCGAGGCTTGCGGACCGGAGGGACGACATACTTCTGCTGAGTTTTCATTTCCTTCAGAAGTATGCAATGCTACAGGGAAAGAAGGTAGGGAACTTTTCGGACGAAGCAGTCCAAATTCTTCTTTCTTATGAATATCCAGGAAATGTGCGTGAACTCGAAAACATAGTTGAAAGGGCGGTTACCATGGCAAACGGAGACACTATAGATCCGAGCCATCTGCCGCCCGATCTGCGGCAACTCGCGTTCAGGGTGCGGCGCCCGCAGCAGGAGTTTCTGACCCTGGATGAAAATGAACGGGAATACATTTTATGGGTGCTCAAACAGGTAGATGACAATAAGACCAGGGCATCTGAAATTCTTGGCATAGACAGAGTATCGCTCTGGAGGAAAATAAAGAGGTACAGCCTCCAGTAACCAGACTGTCTGATTGACACTAACTAAGGGAGGACAGGCGTAAATGGCTATTATAACTATTTCCAGAGGCTCCTACAGCAGGGGCAAAGAAGTGGCCGAAAAAGTGGCTCAGAAACTGGGCTACCAGTGTTATGCCCGTGAGGTTATCCTGGAGGCTTCAAAAGAGTTCAACATCCCCGAAATCAAGCTCATGAAGGCAGTACATGACGCTCCTTCCATTTTGGAAAAGTTCTCGTACGGCAAGGAGAAGTTCATCGCATACTTTCAATCCGCTCTTTTGCAGTGCCTCGTGAGGGACAACGTGGTCTATCACGGCCTGGCCGGACATTTTTATGTCAGAGGGGTTTCCCACGTTCTCAAGGTAAGGATTATTGCCGACATGCAGGACCGGGTTCAAACGGTTATGGACCGGGAGAAAATCTCTCATGAAAGTGCCCTGGCGCTGATCAAAAAGGATGACCTCGAAAGGAACAAATGGAGCCAGAATCTTTACGGGATAACCACCTCCG
>OMSV01000201.1:9008-10358 GCA_900290385.1 Syntrophobacter sp. SbD2
AAAAAGGATGACCTCGAAAGGAACAAATGGAGCCAGAATCTTTACGGGATAACCACCTCCGATCCGATTTTGTACGATCTGGTGATTCGCGTGCGGAAAATGTCCGTGGATGACGCGGCGGATGTGATCTGCCATGCGGTGGGACTCGACACTTTCAAGACGACGTTTGAGTCTCAGAAGGCAATGGAAGACCTGGTGCTGGCATCCGATGTAAAAACGACCCTGCTCGAGCTCAAACCCGACATCCAGGTATTCGTGCGTGATGGCGTCGTTACTCTTGGCGCCAGCGCCCAGATCATGAAGGACCCTGATCTGGTCCAGGAAATGGAAAGAATTACCGGCAACATCCCCGGCGTTAAGGAGGTCAACATCAAGTCTTCCCACCTCGTTGAATGGAGTGACTGACCCGGAAATTGCAACCGCAATTATTCAGTATTTATTGCTGTGAGCATTATTTGACATTTCTGGAGAGCGAATGGGTGTCGAGCCTAACAAGATCATCTACTCCATGATCGGGGTGAGCAAGTTCTTTAACAAACGGCCTATCCTGAAGGATATCTACCTTTCCTTTTTCTACGGTGCAAAGATCGGAGTTGTGGGTCTTAACGGCGCCGGCAAGAGTTCGCTTCTGAGAATTCTGGCCGGGGTTGACGTGGATTTCAACGGAAAGACCACCATTGCGCCCGGCCATACGGTGGGGTTTTTGGAACAGGAGCCTCGACTGGATGATGCCCTTAGCGTGCGGGAAACTGTCGAGCAGGGGGTCCAGGAGACCGTCGATCTTCTGAATGAATTCAACCTCATCAACGAGGGGTTTGCCCAACCCATGTCCGATGAGGATATGGATAAACTGATCGACAGGCAGGCAAAGGTGCAGGAAAAACTCGATTCCGTGAGCGCCTGGGACTTGGACGCCAGGCTCGAGATGGCTATGGACGCGCTTAGGTGCCCTCCGGGAGAAACTAGGGTCAAGCTGCTTTCAGGAGGCGAGAGACGACGCGTTGCCCTTTGCCGTCTTTTGCTGCAGCAGCCCGACATTTTGCTGCTCGATGAGCCTACCAACCACCTAGACGCCGAAACCGTCGCCTGGCTCGAACACCATCTTCAACGTTATCCCGGCACCGTGATAGCCGTTACTCACGACAGGTATTTCCTCGACAACCTGGCCGGATGGATATTGGAACTTGACAGAGGGCAGGGGATTCCATGGCAGGGGAACTACTCGTCCTGGCTTGAACAGAAGAGCGTAAGACTTAAGCAGGAAGCAAAAGGCGAAACCGAGCGGCAGAGGACATTGGATCGTGAGATCGAATGGATCAGGATGTCGCCGAAGGGGCGGCATGCGAAATC
>OMSV01000092.1 GCA_900290385.1 Syntrophobacter sp. SbD2
TAGCGGCCACCGGTCGGTAGGCGGGACCCAGAATCAACGGCACCAGATCTTCTCCCATGAGTAGAACGGCGAACACCGCCACTACCCCGCACATGCCCAGGCCTTTGATTAAACGTTCAACCCAGACCTTGATGGTCTCCCTTTCCTCCTTGGCCAGCAATGTCCCCAGCAGCGGCACAAACGCCTGGGTAAAGGTCAGGAGAATAACGTAACAGTTGAGGTAGACGGTATAAGCTAGTCCAAAATAGCCGACCTGCACGTAATCTTTTAAGATCGTGCGCACCATCAATTCGCCGCTATGGTCAAAAGCTGAGACAATCAGGTCGCCGGCAAAGAAGACCAGGCCGAAACCAAGAACTGGGCTCATGGCTCCCAGATTCAACCGCAAATTGGGCCAGGAGAAATGGGGCCGGACCCACCACAGGCCCAATACCAGCACCGCCACCTCCGCCAGAAGCATTCCCAGGCAGGCGCCCCGGAGGCCTCCCAGATAGAAACCTGGGACCATAAGGATCAGCCAGAGCCAGCGGCGCACCGTTTCGTCCATACCCCAGCGTCCAGCCTGATTGAGACCCAGGAATAGGGAAAAGATTAGATGGCTCACGGCCCTGATGAATATGGTGCCCCCCATAATAAGCAAGACTATTCTGTCCAGGTCACGCAGCCATAGAAAGGAGAGCAGCAAATAGAGGCCGGCCCCCAAAGCTCCGCTGCCCAGGCGCAAAATCAGAAGATTGCCGAAGAATTTGCCTACATGATCCAGGGTTTCTTGCACGGCCATTTGCGGCACGTAACGGCCAATAATTTGGCTGAAGCCCAGGTTACTGAACAGCAAAAACCAGATAGACAGGGAGGTGATCAGGGCATACTGGCCAAACATCTCCGCTCCCATCAGGCGCGGCAGCAGGGCGGCGAAGAGGAGACAACCGACAAAGTAAAGCCCCCTCTGCACAAAGAGGCGGGCAAGATTATTGACCGAGGTCTGTACTTCAGTGATCATCTGGGATGAACGGGAGGCACTCAGATGAGCAGGTTCTGGACTTCTCGATTAAAGGTTCACGCCGTGAATTCGGGCTTTTGGGACGTGGTAGTAAGTTTCTCGAGATACGAGTGGTCAAGATTAATCTCCCAAAGATCGTGATTCTCCTCATCCAGATTCTTGACTGCCATCATCCCGCTGAGCATGGAGTGGTCCATATTGTTATAACGATGCATGCCGTTGCGTCCCACCGTCCGCAGGTTGGAGATGCTGGCCAGGAAATGTTTAATTATTTTCAGATTGTCCTGGTAGCCCAGGTTGTATGCCGGGTAGGCCTTAAGTTGGCGGAAGACCACCCCGCCCTCCACCTCCGCAGCGTCCGCCAGCCCCAGAATAGTCAATTCCTCAATGGCCAGGGCAATGAGGTCCTCATCGGGCAAGGTCCAGAGATCATCGCCTTTATTGCAGAAATATTCCATCCCCAGGCTAGTCATTTTCTGGTCAGGCACCATTGCCGCGCTCCAGTTCTTAAAATTCTGAATGCGCCCCACCTTGACTTTCTGGCTGTGGACGTAAATCCATTGATCCGGAAAGAGGTGCGGCCGGTTGATGATTAGACCTACGAGAATAAAATCCCGATAGCGCAGGTTCCGAGCTGCCTCTATCACCTCGGTCGGCGGTGGTGGGTCCAGTCGGGCGATGAGTTCGGACAGGGGCATACTAGAAATGACCAAGGAGCCGGCCAAGACCCGCTTCTCCTCGCCCTGCTGTACCACGATCTCATGGATCCGGCGGCCTTTCAGGCCCAAACTGATTACTTTACTGTTAATCTGTATTTGCCCCCCTAAATTTTGCACGTTTTGTTGTAAGCGCTCCCACATCTGCCCAGACCCATAAACCGGGTAATGGAATTTTTTTATTAAGGTTTTGCCGCCGTAATTTGTCCTCCAGAGGGCATGGGCCAAGGCCGTCATCAAGGACA
>OMSV01000059.1 GCA_900290385.1 Syntrophobacter sp. SbD2
TTAAACGGATGAACTGGTTTCCGCCTCCGTGTTCTTCGACCGCCATAAGCACACGAACCGAACCGAGAAGACCTCCGCGCAGTTCCAGGTCCCAGCCGTCATAGTCGCCCCCTCGCAGTACTGCTGTGCGCAGGGTTTTTACGCCTGTCTCGAGCGATTCGAGCCAAGAGATCGGCGAGCGCCACTCCTGGCTCCAGATCGTGAAAGTCTTGGGCAAAGGCAGAGGAAGCGCTATGCCGGAAGCGAAGCCGCACCTGCGCCAGGGGGTCAAACCGAGTTTGATTCTACCTATCAGGCGCGCCATTGGCTGCATGAGGTGGAGAAAAGCGGTAAGCGCCTTCAGCTTCAGCCGCTGTTTTGCCGGGAATTGGAGGAAACGCAGCCTGGAGGCGCACGATACCGCATGCGCCACCGGCAGGGCGGCGGCCAAAAGGAAAAGAGGAAGCGACAGCAGAAGAGGTGGCCACTCGATTCCGAGCAGTGAAAAGAAGCCAAGGACCGCCATTACGACAAGCCACTCGGGAAGCCAAGGACCGCCATTACGACAAGCCACTCGGGCATGAGGGGCAGGGACCAGAGAAGGCTTGGGGCGGGCTGGTAGATCGATTGAAACAGGGCGCTGCCCCATGTGCCCTGATATATCCTGCCGCGGAAGCAGCCCAGAAGCTGTTCAAAGCCTTTAAAATAGATCCTTCCGGCCCATGGGACATGGCCGGCGGCATTGTATTTTTCAGGCCATTTGCGCTCCAGGCAACCTTCGGCCTTCCCGTAATTCAACTGCTGTTTCCAATAGCTTTTTACGGAATTGCGGCGATGATGCCACACCATCGCTGCCGGATTAAAACCGAGTGTCCATCCGCGCTCGATAAGCCGCCAGCAAAGATCGACGTCGTCTCCGGCGATACGGAACTGAGGGTCGAAACCGCCGATCGCCTCCAAAGCGGCTTTTCGGAAAGCCATGTTGCAGCCCGGAATGTGTTCGGCCTGCTGGTCGGTCAGAAGGACGTGAATTGGTCCTCCGGGCGAGTTTGCAACGCATTCGGCTTTAGGGCCGTCGTCGGCTGGAGGGATATTTGGGCCGCCAACCCCAACGTGGTCCGTAGTAAGAAAAGTCGCCGCAAGATAAGTAAGCCAGTGCGGGTCGGGAACGGCATCGTCGTCGGTATATGCGATAATTTCACCGTTTGCCGCGCGCATTCCTACATTGCGGGCGTTGCTGAGGCCGCCGTTAGGAATGGAAATCACCTTGAAGCCGTACTCATTTGCTATTGTCTCGGTTCCGTCTGTGGAACCGTCGTTTACGACTATTACCTCGAAGTTGGGATAATCGACTTTTTTGAGGCCTTCGAGGCAGTCGCGGATGGTCCGGTGCCCGTTGTAGGTGCAGACGACAACCGAAATGCTCGGCCAGTTCAGATCGGCAGGGAAGGGGACCTGGACGTAAGCCCTGCTGACGCTTGCCAGCGAGGGCTTGGGATTGCGGCCCCGGTCGGTCAGGCCGAACCCCCAGTCGTCGATATCAAAGCCGCCCCTGTGCCATTCATCGGTCCAGGAAAAGACGAAAATACCGGAACACCCGGTCGCAAAAGTTGACCTTATCTGCCACTCAAGCGTCGAAGCCTGAGCTTCCTGGCCGTTGCGCATGCTGTCCAGGCCGATTTCAGCCATGACCAGCGGCTTTTCGCCCGCCAGGTTCTGGAGACGCGCCAGGTAGCCTTCGAGCTTTTCCCTGGTCTCCAGATAGACGTTGAAGGAAACGAAATCTATGAAGGGAAGATCGAGGTATTCGGTCGTGGGAAAGTTCACGTAAGTAACCAGAGCTTCCCGGTCAACCTTTTTTACTGCTTTGTAGAGCCGCTCGAGGAAAGATTGAATGCGCCGCCGCCCGTGCCAGCGCACAATCGACGAGGGAATCTCGTTGCCAATCGTAAAGCAAAGCACGGCGGCATGTCCGGCGCAGGCCTTGACCCCTGCGCGCACCCGGCGCTCGATATCCTTTGCCAGTTTCTTATCGTCCAGGAAGGTAATGTGTTCTTCCCACGGCAGCCCAATCATGACACGCAGGTTATGCTTCTGCGCTATATCGAGAAGCCACCTGGGAGGTACGGTGTAGGTCCGGACCGCATTTATGCCGTTTGCGGCCATTTGCGCGAAATCGCGCTCAACTGTGTCCGGATCGTGGTATTCACAACCCTCATCGTCAGGCCTGAAAGGACCGTAGGTCACGCCGCGGATGTAGAATTTCTCATCGCCGACGTAGATGAACTTCCCTTTTACGACAGTCCTGACGCCTCGCTGTACTGCAATTTGCCTGGGAGGATTGAGGTAGAACTCGGCGATCCCGCTGGGCTTGGGTTTTTCGAAAAACTGCCGCAAGACGGGTTTTCCTTCCGGAAATCGGAGAAGGCCTCCGGGCTGTTTAATTTTCTTTGATTTTGCACCCTTCTGTTTGACGCCGGGCAGCAAGAACCTGCTATCTTTATCAGGGGCCGGGGGAGCCGAATCCGCGACTCCCACCTGGTTTGGCGGGGCTTCGGTATCCACGGTTGATGCATCGGATACTGCGTTACTTAGCCTGCTTGTCATCTTTTTTCTCTCCAAAGAAATATTTGGCTCGCTGTTGAGCGAGCCCCATATTCCATATGGCAATAAGCGTACCATTACTTAAGGTGCTGATGTCGCTGTTAATTCGTGCCGGTCCGCAAAGTCTCGAACCTGGAGGTTACGATTTTTGCGCACATTGGTTACGATTTGTGCGCGTTTAGCACTGCGGAGAAGCGGGAAGCGGGAAGCGGGGAGCGTGGAGCGGGGAGCGTGGCTGGTGCGGGGCCTCTTTAAAGTGAGAGGATTTTCCACAACCTGACAGAGCCCGGAGTTATCAGGCGGTCTTTTAATGCAACTTGATATGAGAATTCTTGCAACCGGTTTTACGGCCACATTCAATGAACTCATTTTTGCTTTCGGAACAGATACTTGTTAAAAAAACCGGCGATAACTATACTTGTTAGGATTGTTTGAAAGCCCCTCATCAAAATGACCCGGCATTGGAGAGTGATGAATTCGGCTCTTCTCGAAGTAAAAAACTTGAAAACATATTTTCTGACCGAGGCTGGGATAGCGTGCGCGGTTGATTCGGTCAGCTTTAAAATTTCCGAAAGACAGGTGCTGGGAATTGTCGGCGAGTCCGGATGCGGCAAGAGCGTTTGCGCCCTTTCCGTTATGCGCCTTGTTCCTCCCCCTGGGGTAACGGCAGGTGGTGAGATCCTGTTCCGGGGGGAAGATCTTGTTTCGATTCCGGAAAAGGTAATGCAATCGATACGGGGAAATGAAATATCGATGATTTTCCAGGAGCCTATGACTGCGCTCAACCCCGTTTTCCGTGTCGAAGACCAGATCGCTGAGGTGCTTTTGCGGCACAAGGGGATTTCGAAAAATGAGGCCCGCGATCAGGTGAAGGATCTGCTGCGCCGGGTGGGCATCCCATCGCCCGAAATCAGGATGAGGGACTATCCGCATCAAATGAGCGGCGGTATGCGCCAGCGGGTCGTGATAGCGATAGCCGTGGCCTGCAACCCGCGATTGATTATCGCGGATGAACCCACGACTGCCCTGGACGTGACCATCCAGGCACAGATACTTTCGCTTCTCGATGATTTGCGCCAAACACACGGTATGGCAATTTTGCTTATTACCCATGACCTTGGCGTGATAGCCGAGATGGCCGAGGATGTCCTTGTGATGTACACCGGACGTGTCGTGGAGCATGCCGGCGTAAAAGAGCTTTTCGAAAATCCGCTCCATCCCTACACCCAGGGGCTCATGCACTCGATTCCCGGACGCTCGATCGGCGAGGACAGGAGCCGGCTAGAACCAATCCCGGGAGTCGTTCCCAGCCTGCTCGCGCTGCCGCCCGGATGCAAATTCAACACCCGATGCCCGTGGTCGTTCGATCGCTGCTTTCGAGAAGAACCTGAGTTGCTCGCGCCAGCGGGAGGGCATATGG
>OMSV01000161.1:0-5084 GCA_900290385.1 Syntrophobacter sp. SbD2
CTCTGGCCGAATACGGGGTTTCCAAGCTCCGATTCGTCTTCGGCGGTCTCCCTTTCGGCCGAGTATGCGTTGTACTGGCAGATGTAGGTCAGGCCGGGAGAGCCGTTCGGGACGGCAAAGGCTACCGCGAAGTCCTCCTCGCCTTCCTTGAGCGCCCCGCCGGGAAGAACGAGCGTTTCGTGCGCCCCTATCGCCCCGCTCTGGCTGACCTTTGCGCCACGGACCACGATCCCGTCGCTGCGCCTCTCGGTGATGTGCACGTACACGTCCGGTTCGTCCTGCTGGGACGGGCGTTTTTTTCTGTCGCCCTTGGCGTCGGTTATGGCCCCGGAAACCGCGAGGTCGTCCTTCTGAATGGAGGCAAGCCAGCTATTGAAGCGCTCGCTGTAGCTCGTTCCCAGGGCGCGGTCCATTTCCCATGTTGTCGAGGCGAGGCCGTTTATTGCGTCGCAGCCGACGCAGCGGTAGTTGCAGGTGCCAACCGTCTGGCTGGTAAGAAGGGCCATTTCCTGCCGCATGTCCAGATCGTGATTGTTGCCGGAGACGTGAACGTTCCGGTTGACCGGGTTTGCGGTGAGCTTAGAGCCGGCAACCATGATGCTTTGGTATCGCTCGTCTTGCGCCAGGTCGTAAATGGCCGCATTGGCCATGACCATCGACCTGGTTACCGGGTGGTCCAGCAGGTTCGAAACCCATTTGCCGCCCACGTAAACTTTAGGGGTGAGCTTCTTTACGCTTTCCAGGTATTCCTGAGAGGTCTTGAGCGCCATAAGGAGATCCTTTCTTTTGGAGGTGTGCTCTCGCTCGTCATTCGCCACTCGTCACACATCGGATAGTAAATGATTTATCATACGGGAAAAAGAGTATTATTGAGGTTCAGATGCAAAACATTCCGACAGTTCCAGTCTTTTCGATTAAGGCGGTAACATATAAACTGGTTGAGGTCCAGGTTTACGGGGGAACCACTCATATTTATGAACTTCCGCTTCTGTCCCCATTGCGGCGCTTCGCTCATATGGAAAGCGGCAAAAAAAGGTGTAAGGTCTTCTTGTCCAGCTTGCGGCGAGGTTTTTTATCGTAACCCTACCGTAGGTGTCGCAGTTCTGCTCGTCGAAGCAGGAAAGATCCTTCTGGTCAGGCGCAGGGGCTCATACCGCGGGCTGTGGTGCATTCCGTGCGGCCACCTCGAGTGGGACGAGGAGGTGCGGGAAGCCGCCGGGCGTGAATTCTTCGAGGAAACCGGGCTAACGGTGCGGGTTGGGCGGGTTTTTTCCGTTCAATCCAACTTCCACGATCCCGAATCACAAACGGTTGGGATCTGGTTTTGGGGAACGCGGATGGGAGGAGAACTCCACCCGGGCTCGGATGCCAGTGCAGCCGCTTTCTTCAGCCTGGACGATTTGCCTGACATGGCCTTTCCCACGGACAGGATTGTTTGCAGGGAGTTGGAGCAGTACTTTGAATCCCGCTTGTTTGAAGAAGAGTAATGCGCGCAGGCAAGTGGTGAGACAGCCATCCTCTTTGAGCATCAGGCAGCACAAAATGTTCTGTGGGCCAGTGTTTTCTGGATTCGGCGGCTGGCTGCGATTGCCGGGGAGCCGGAAGCAATGCAACACTGGCAGATCAAAAGAGATGGCACAAGACGTGGCATAGTAGAGGTGATCGGCGATGATTCACAACGATAAAGAACTTGAGGCGACCAAAGAGCGTGTCAGGTATTTTCAGCAACAAGTGGAAAGACTCCGACAGGTCGAAATTAATCCACAGAATTATCGGTTAGCGGCGGGAGGCTATCTCGCTGAGATCGATCGGATGAATCTCGAGGTAAGGGAGTATCTTTCCATTCATCCAAGTGAACTAAACGAACAAGCCGCTTGAGTCGGTAGATCCTCTCATAAGAGCTGATCTCGAAAGCCCGATGGAAGCAAGTGTATTCTTCAAATCAGCGCTAATTTCAGGCGCCTTGCTCATCGATCTTCAACCATTTATCCAAATCCACCGTTTTCGTGTATTCTTTGTATGTGAACAGATCGTCCATTAGCTCTTTGATGGAGCCGGTCTCCTTGAGGGACACCACTGCCCTTTGCACGGCTTTCATGGCGGCGAAGAGCGGGAGGTACCAGTAGAGGACCATCTTCACACCGGTTTTCTTCCATTGATCCAGGGTGAAATCAGGTTGGATGGAGAAGCGTTGAGGGTCGGCGGCACAGACGACCAACGGGGCTTTTACTTCCCGGACAAGCCGCAAATATTGGTCAAAAGCATATAAGTCACCGACCATTGCCATGTCGGCCCCGTTTGCAATATACATATTCAGTCTTCTTATGGCTTCATCAATTCCTCCCGCCACTTTGGAGTCGGTCCTGGCTATTATTACAAAGTCTCCATTTTCCCTCGCATCGGCGGCTGTCCTGATTCTTTTTGCGAATTGCTCCGCGTCTATGACCTGTTTCCCCCGAATTGCCCCGCATCTTTTGGGGAAGGTCTGGTCCTCGATGTGGATACCGCTAATGCCGGCAGTCTCAAACATCCGGACGGTCCGGCAGATGTTGAGTGTTCCCCCAAAACCCGTATCGGCGTCACAGACAACCGGCACATTTACCACTCCGGCTATATTGCCGGCCTTCCTGACAATTTCGGTAACAGTGGTCAGCCCCAGGTCGGGATAGCCGAGGTCACTGGCTTCGTTACCAAGCCCGCTCAGATACGCGAGCGGGAATCCCGCTTTCTCAATGATCAGGGCGGACACCACATCATAGGCGGCCGGGGCGATAATGATCTCTTCTTTATCCAGCAGTTCTCTGAATCTCATTTATCTCCTCCGTCGATTGTGCCATCATTTTTTTCGTTAGATTCATGAAAGCGCTTAAGGCCGGTGAAATCCACCGGTCCCTATACCAGACCATCAGCAGGGCAACTTCTATCCCCCCCTCCGGCCATGGCAGAATTATAACTTCTCTTCGAGCGGCTTCCGCAGCCACTGCTGTCTCGGGAAGGACTGCAATACCCACTGCGGCCATGACACAGCGCTTTATGGCCTCGACACTGTAGAATTCAAGCTTTTTGACGCCGCGCACCCCTTCCTGGTCCAGCATCTGCTCGAAAACCTTTCTGTAACTGCAGTCCACCCTGGACAGAAGGATGGTTTGTCCCTCCAGATCTTGGGTGTGCAGTGCGCGCTTTGCTCCCAGGGGATGATTGGGGGCGGCCACGAGCACTATGGTCTCAAACCCCAGGGTTTCCACCATGAGATCGGATGCGCTTACCGACTCCGCAAGCAGGAAGGCTAAGTCGGTTATGCCCTTTCGAAGGTCTTTTTCCAACCCCTCATGGGCGCAGGTTATGAAGTTCAGTTGCACACCGGGAAACCGGGAATGAAATTCGCCAATCACCGGCGGCAGCCGATGGACTGCGAAACTTTCCGGAACTCTTACCGTGAGTGAACCCGCCGGTTCCTGATCAGCAGTCATCTGGGAGTGTGTCTCGTCAACCAGGTTCAATATCTTGTCAGCATACCTGAGCAGTTGCGCCCCGGCTTCGGTGATCTGCACTTTTTTCCCCAGGCGGTCGAAGAGCTGTACTCCAAGCTCCTCCTCGAGCGCGTGAATCTGAGCTGATATGCTCGATTGAGCATAATTAAGCCGGTCTGCGGCCTTGTTGAAGCTCATGAGATTCGCAACTGTTTGAAAAGACCTGAGTTGGCGGATTTCCATGTCTCAGCATCCTATCACTTTTACTGATAAGACCGTTTAAAATAAATCATTTGTATCGATTGAGATTAGCTTGTAATCATAATTAACGATCAGTCAACTAAAAAACGAAAGGAACTCAAAATGAATGCAGCACAAAAAGCGATGCACCTGTTTGAAAACGGCTTGAACTGCTCCCAGGCAATATTGACAGCTTTTGGCGAGCCATACGGAATCGACTCCGAGATCGCCAAAAAGCTCGGCCGTCCCTGGGGCGGCGGCGTGGGACCGATGGGGGGGATATGCGGGGCCGTTACCGGAGCTATCATGGTCCTGGGGCTTGCGCAGAGCGGAAGGCAGGATGAGGCCGCGGCCAGGAACGACATTTGTCTATCCGTCCAGAAACTGGTTAGACACTTTGAACAACGGCACGGGACCTCCGTTTGCAAAGATCTTTTGGGAGCGGATTTCAACACGGAAGAGGGGCAGCGCAAAATTAAAGAGGAGATGCTCGTAAAAAAACTCTGCCCGAAATTTGTGGAGGATGCAGGCTGCATCCTGGCTGAGCTTGTTGTATGATAAGTGCCGCGTAGTACCGATAATGTCCATATCAAACGAGGATTGCCATAGATGAAGCAGACCCCGGGATTACCAACCGCCATAGAGTTCATGAATACGTTTGCCGCTATGACCGGACTTGCGCCGGCCAATGAGGCGCCAAGACGATACCTGTGGACCGATGCTTTTGCGGTTTGCAATTTCCTGGGGCTGTACCTCCAAACGAATAATGAAGGATACAAAAAACTTGCACTCCTGCTTGTCGATCAGGTCCATAAGATTCTTGGACGGCATCGTGACGACGACGGGCGAAAGGGCAGGATCAGCGGCCTCGATGAGCAAGAAGGGGAACTGCACCCCACTGTGGGAGGACTGAGGATTGGCAAGAAGATGAACGAACGAGGCCCCGGCGATCCATTTGACGAGCAGCTTGAATGGGATCGTGACGGGCAGTATTACCACTACGTCACTAAATGGATGCACGCCCTCAACTGCGTCAGTTCGATCACGGGGGACCCGGTCTTCAGACGGTGGGCCGTTGAGCTTGCAAAAACGGCTTACGCCAAATTCACCTACGGCCCTTCTTCCGGAGAACACAGGCAAATGTATTGGAAGATGAGCATAGACCTTACATATCCTCTCGTAGCCTCCATGGGGCATCACGACCCTCTCGATGGATTCATCACCTATTGTGAGCTTCAGGCAGGCATGGCCGGAGGTTCGGAAGGAGCTCCGGATCTGAGCGGGGAAATCCAGCGTCTGGCTGCCATGTGCAAGGGAAAAGACTGGACCACCGATGACCCTCTCGGTATCGGCGGCCTTTTATCGGATGCCTAT
>OMSV01000161.1:5094-13778 GCA_900290385.1 Syntrophobacter sp. SbD2
GGTATGGATTCGCTGGAAGCCCCGGCTCAGTACCGGCTCGCATTCAGGGAACTGGGGGTTTCCATCGGGCTGCATGCTCTTGAAAGATTGCAGCGGCTTATTGAAGGAAGGCCGGGCGTTTTCGACAAGGCGCAATCACTGGCCAGGCAAGTTGAAAACCTGATGCGGTACGAAGCTCTGGCGGAAATCATCGAAGACTTCTGGCTCGATCCGGCTAACAGGGAAGCGCCCGGTTTTACCGGCCATTGCGATATCAACACGGTCATGCTCGCAACCAGCCTGGCGCCAGGTGGATACCTGAATCTGCCTTACCTGTAATAGTTGTGAAAATACTCCAGCACCATCCTGTGGGTATTGAACCGAGGGGTTATGTCGGAGATGGACCGCCTTATTATTGAGAGCCATTTTCTGGGGTTGGCGTAGTAGGTAGTAACCATGTCTTCGAGGTCCCGGTAGAGATCGGCGGTGGCTGCTTCATCGTCCTGATCTTCGTCGTCGCCGATGGCCCACCCGTTTACACGGTCTTTGCAGGCTTCCCTCCACCATCCGTCCAGCACGCTCATATTAACTCCGCCGTTAAAGCAAACTTTCATGCCGCTCGTGCCGCTCGCCTCTCTTGGACGGCGGGGAGTATTGAGCCAGACGTCCGCCCCCGAAGTCATCAGGCCCGCCACCCAGATGTTGTAATTTGGGACAAAGACCAACCGAAGCTGTTTTTCGTATTGCTTCCCGATATTTACTATCTGCCGGATCAGCTCTTTTCCCGCACGGTCCTGCGGATGAGATTTGCCGGCGAATACGAACTGCACCCGGTCATAGGACAGATTGAAAAGAAATTCCAGATCGCTGAAAATCAGGGTTGCGCGCTTGTAGGCTGCTGCGCGCCGCGCAAAGCAGATCGTCAGCAGTTCGTCGGTAAACCCTGCGCCGGACAGGGAATTTATGTATCTTATGAGCCGCTTTTTGGCCTTCCTTTTGGCCTCGACTATATCGCTGTCCGGTATTACCGAAATATCTCCGAGTTGTTGAGGGTCCTGCCGCCAGGCCGGGATGTATTTGTCGTATAGCTCCTTGAATTCAGGGCCGGTCCAGCTCAGGTGGTGCACCCCGTTTGTGATGTGGCCGATGTCGAACCCTGAAAACATCTGCCTGGATATTTCCCCGTGCAGTTGGCTCACCCCGTTTGCGGCGCGCGACAGATTGAGGGCCAGAACGGTGGTGTTTAGAACATCTTCGCCCGCAAGCTTCCTGATATTTGAGGGCAGGTATTCCCCGATCACCTTCGATGCGAGGTCGTGGCTGAATTTATCGTGGCCGGCGGCAACCGGGGTATGCGTGGTGAGTATGCACCTGGATCTTACCTGCTCCTCGTCTCCTCCCAAGTCCTTCAGCATGGCGAGAGTGAGGAAAACCGAGTGACCTTCGTTCATGTGATAGGTGGTGATTTTCGGCTCGAGGCGCTTGAACGCCAGATATCCGCCGATTCCGAGAATCGCTTCCTGCGATATACGGGTATGCTGGTCTCCACCGTAGAGATACTGGGTTATGAGCCGGTCTTCGGGCGCATTTCCCGGAAGATCGGTGTCGAGAAAATAGACGGGGACCCTTCCCGCCCCGGTCCCATTATGTATCCCAACCACGTTATGCTTCCATACGCCCACCTGCACGTCTCGACCTTCGAGCCTTACGGTTACCTTGAGGGGCAGAGGTTCCATGAACGCACGCGGGTCGAAGTAAGGGTAGATCTCTTCCTGCTGCCCGAAAGGGTTTATATTCTGGATGAAGTAGCCGCGTTTGTAGAGAAGCGTTACGGCGACCAGCGGGATGTTCAGGTCGGCAGCCGATTTGATGTGGTCTCCGGCCAGAATGCCAAGCCCTCCGCTGTAGGTCGGAATGCTTTCATTTAGCCCTATTTCCATGCTGAAGTATGCGACTTTCATCGGGCGGGTTCCGCTCCTTTTACTGATTTCCGATAAGCATTATAATTGCGCCCCATTCAGGAATTTTGAATCTGAACTTATATCACACCACCCGCAGTTAATAAGAAAAACATGCCGCCGTAACGGATGCGTTTTTGCCTGGTATTTATCTTTGCTCCTAAAATTTGCGGTAAAATGTTACCATGAGCACCTTGAAAAAACCGGGGGAAAAACCATGCGCGCGCTATTGATTTCAGCCAATACGGAACAACTCCAGATGCCTGTGCTGCCGATGGGTCTGGCCTGCGTCGCTGCGACGGCCGAGCATGCCGGCCATGAAGTCAGTTTTTTGAACCTCATGACGAAAGACGATTTTCAGGAACAAAAACTTGAAAACGCCGTTTCAGGTTTTAATCCTGAACTTATCGGCATTTCGGTAAGAAACATCGACGATCAGTGCATGAACTCTCCCAGGTTTCTTCTGGATGCGGTAAGAAATGTCGTGACTTCCTGCCGCAGACTTGCGCCGGTCCCTATCGTTCTGGGAGGAGCGGGATACAGCATTTATCCTCGAAGCGCCCTGGCCTACCTTGGAGCTGACATGGGGATAAGAGGCGAGGGAGAAGCCGCTTTTGTGAAGCTGTTGGACGCACTTTCCAGAAAAGAAGGGTTGGACGGTGTTCCGAATCTGGTTTTGGCTGAGTCTTTGCGAGAAAATAAGATCGAGGTCCTTAAAAGGCTCGATGAATCCGTATTGCCCGATCCCAACGGCCTGTTTTCGTTTCCCACGGAATTCAAAAATCAAAAAATCTGGCTTCCATTCCAAACCCGCAGGGGCTGCCCGATGGAATGCAGTTTCTGTTCGACCGCAACCATAGAGGGGCGGATTTTGCGGAAAAGGTCCCCTGAAATTGTTGCCGATTCGATTTCAAGGTTCGTTCACGCGGGGTTTAAGAATTTTTTCTTTGTGGACAATACTTTTAATTTTCCTCCCTCATATGCCCGTGAACTCTGCGGGGCGCTCAACCGGAGAAATCTCGAAATCCAGTGGCGCAGCATAATTTATCCCTGGAAAGTCGATGAGGGCCTTATCGAAATGATGGCCAGGGCCGGGTGCGTAGAAGTGGCCTTCGGATTTGAGAGCGGATCGAAGAAAATATTGCGTTCGCTCAACAAGAGGTTTCAGCCTGAAGAAGTCCGCAGGATTTCAGAAATGCTAGACAGTTACGGAATCGGGAGATTGGGGTTTCTTCTGCTCGGAGGGCCTGGCGAGACAAGGGAAACAGTTGAGGAGAGCCTGGAGTTTGCGGATTCTCTCGAATTGGAAGCAATGAAGATCACCACCGGAATCCGGATTTATCCATATACGGCCCTGGCAGCGACAGCCGCCGCAGAGGGGGTCGTTTCACGCATGGACGATCTGCTGCGTCCGGCATTTTACCTGGCCGGGGGGCTTGAAGGCTGGATAGAGGAAACGGTTTCCGATTGGCTGAGAAGAAGACCGAACTGGCATAGTTAAATGGGAGCAGGAAGCAGGAAGCAGGAAGCAGGAAGCAGGAAGCAGGAAGCAGAAACCCCCTTCCCTGGACCGGAACAAAGGAAAACCCATATGTCGAAAGTCATGATCCACCCCGCAAGCTATGAAACTATCCGTGAAGCGGTTGACCGGGCGTTCGATCTTTTCCCGCTTGAAATCAGGGGCAGGAAAGTTTTGATAAAACCCAATGTGCTAAGGATATCGGAGGCAAAGGAAGGTATTGTCACCCATCCATCGGTGCTCCGCGCTGTAGTTGACAAAGTCGAAACCCTGGCCCCGGCTTCCCTGGTCGTAGGCGACAATCCGGGGCTTTTCAATTACGGCGATAACGAGGAGAGCTTTATAAAAACAGGCCTGATGGAAGCGGCGAAAGGTTACTATCGCAACATAGGGACCGATTCGCTCAAGGTCGATTTCAATCCCGATTTTATGCCTATGGTGAGTGTCTCCCGGATCGTTTTGGAGGCCGACGTCGTCATCAGTCTTCCGAAGTTCAAGACCCATGGTCTGACCGTCGTCACGGGGGCAATCAAAAACAGCTACGGCATTTTGCCCGGCGCCCAGAAAGCGGTGCTCCACAAGGCGGCCGGCAGTCCCGAGCGGTTTCATGAAATGCTTGTCGATGTCTTCCGGCTTCGGGTCCCGGACCTTTTCCTGGTGGATGTCGTAGTCGGTATGGAGGGAAATGGGCCGGCCTCGCCGGAGCTGAGAGATATAGGTTTGGTTCTGGCTTCCGATAACGCCGTAGCTCTGGACTCGGTGATAGCGACGATGATGGGTTGTGATCCGGCCCGGTTGAGGTTCCTGCAAAGAGCCAGGGAACTTGGCCTGGGGGACTTCGATATCAAAGGGATCGACATCATAGGGGAGCTGCAACCAATACCTGATTTCAAGCTTCCGCCGCTCGGAGGCGAAGCGTTAATGAATAACGATCACGTTCAGTCAATTATTCACAGCCGGACTGTCCTGCGCCCACAGGCGGACCCGGACCTGTGTACGGGCTGCGGCACATGTGTCGATCAGTGTCCGGTTTCGGCCCTGTCCATGGGTGAGATCGTCCCGAGTGTGAATCCCGATATTTGCATCACGTGTTTTTGTTGCCAGGAGATCTGCCCGGAGAAAGCTATCATGCTTAAATAAAGATGGGTATCTCACGCGTTCTTTGTCCTCGAAAAACGCGGAGGGCGCGGAGTGGCAAAAAGAACTTTGACAGGATTTACAGGATTAGCAGGATTAACAGGATTGAAGAATTGCCGAATTGAGGAATTAAATCCGCAAGATCCGTTAATTCCTAAATCCCTGAATCCATGCATTAGAGATTTTTTAATCCTGTTAATCCTGTCAAAATTTCTCTTCGAATTCAAACCCTTCCATACAGGAGGATAAAAGTTGAACGGTATTCTTATAAGATGGCTGCTCCTGACGATTTCAATTATTCTTACCTCCTACCTGGTCGACGGCATATACGTTGAGAGCTTCTTCTCGGCCCTTTTCGCCGCGCTGGTTCTCGGCATACTGAATGCCCTGTTCCGCCCGGTGCTGATCGTTATCANNTTACATTCGTTATAAACGCCCTGCTTTTGAAGATGGTTTCCGGGGTAGTTCCCGGTTTTTACGTCTATGGGTTCTGGTCGGCGGTTTTCGGCTCTCTCATCATCAGCCTCGTGAGCTGGCTGCTCAGTTCTTTTGTGAGCGACAGGGGCGGGATCAGCTATATCGAGCTGAAGAAAAGATAACCGTTCACCACACTATATTTTCATTGGCCGATTAAGGAGAGCTATGAACGATTCGACATGTGCCACCAAAATCGAGGACCGCTGCCTTGAAGACTATGTAATTGGTTCTGTGAGCGAGTTCGGTTCCATCGCCGTGGATGAGGCCCAGATCATTGACTTCGCGCGCCGCTTCGACCCGCAGGTTTTTCACACCGATCCTGAAGCTGCGAAAAAAAGCATTTACGGAGGTTTGATCGCCAGCGGCTGGCACACAGCCAGCATGATGATGCGCCTTATTGTGGAACATTATCTCCCAGGGGCGAGGAGCCTGGGCTCTCCCGGTATCGACGAACTGCGCTGGATCAGGCCGGTGCGCCCGGGCGATGAACTTTCGGTCCGCGTGACCGTTTTGGAAGCAAACCGGTCACGTTCCAAGCCGGATAGGGGTGTCGTCCGCTCGTTCGTCGAGGTGCTCAACCAGAACCATGAGGTGGTGTTGGCCGTGAAGGCGGTCAACCTCATGCTCTGCCGGGAAGCCAAATAACTATGAGTCAACCAAGACCGGCGCTGTTCCGACTGAGCATTCCCGATAACGTGCTCCAGGACCTCTATGAGAGGCTGTCCCGCGCGCGGTTGCCCGATGAGCCGCCGATCGAGCCGTGGGCCACCGGCGCAAGTGTTGCCTACATGCAGCGGCTGATCAGCTACTGGCGCAATGGGTTCGACTGGCGTGCGCAAGAGGCTATGCTAAACGGCTTCCGCCAGTTCAGCGTGCCGCTGGCGGGCATCGAGGTGCACTTTATCCACGAGCACGGCAAGGGACCTGATCCGATGCCGCTGCTGCTGTCCCACGGCTGGCCGGGATCTGTGGTGGAGTTTTACAAGCTCATTCCCATGCTCACCGACCCGGTGCGCTACGGGGGCGACCCGGCCGACGCCTTCACGGTGGTGGCGCCCTCGCTGCCCGGCTACACACTGTCTTTTAGATCCGGGCAGAAGCGCTTCAGCGTTGAGGAGATCGCGGATGTCTTTGCCGAGTTGATGACCGATGTGCTGGGCTACCAGCGTTTCGGCGCGCAGGGCGGTGACTGGGGGGCGTTCGTAACATCGCGCCTGGCTTACCGGTTTGCGGAGCGATTGACCGGAATTCACCTCAATATGCTGGCGGTGCGGCACCGCCGGAAGATGCTTGAAAACCCGACCAGTGAGGAGAAGGTATTTCTCGCGCAAATGAACGAATGGGCCAGGGAGGGGACTGGGTACCAGTGGATACAGGGCACGCGGCCGACTACGCTTGCTTTTGGGCTGACCGATTCCCCGGTCGGCCTGGCGGCGTGGATTGTGGAAAAATTCCACGCCTGGACGGATAACAGTGGCGAGCCGGACAGCGCCGTTAGCATGGACGAGATGCTGACCAACATCACTCTCTATTGGGTCACCGGCGCCATAGGGTCTTCCTTCTGGCCCTACTACGCACTCAGGCACGGCGCCTGGCCGATCCCGGAGGGCGCCAAAATCACCGTGCCGACGGGTTATGTCGAGTTTCCGCGCGAGATCATGCGCCCCCCTCGCTCGGTGGCGCAAAACGTTTACGCCAATATCAAGCGGTGGACCGTCATGCCCGAAGGCGGCCACTTCGCTGCACTCGAGCAGCCAGAGGTACTGGCGCGGGAGATCCGGGAGTTTTTCAAACCGCTGAGGGAAAAGACGGAGGGTGCAGGACGGTAGACGGAGGACGGATCACAACGACAATGGCTTTTTCAGGCATTTTCAAGCTCTTTGCCCAAGTCCAGATCAGTGTACTTCACTGGGGTCATTGCTCTTAGAAGAAGGATTTCCGCAAAAGCCTTTTCTGAAAAGCCGGCAACCTCAGCAGCTTTTCCCAATGAGACAAGGCCGTCCTGAAGGAGCTTCATGGCGAGAAGCAGCCGTATTTCGTCATCTTTTAGATTAAGTTCGGGCAGGTGAACACATTTTGTCTTGGTCGTTTCCATGCGAAATCTCCGTGCCGGCGTAGGGTTTCAGAGCTCATGGGACCCATGGTCCACTTTCCTATTTTACGATTCTTTTCAATTTGTTCAATGCTGAATGTTCTTACTAGGGATCAAGAGGCATGCATTGGGCCTGGAAATGTTTTCATCAGGCCCCTAATTTATGAGACCCTCGTTTTCCCGTGCCCCATTACTTTTGTGGAAAGNNAAGCGAGAAGCGAGCCCTAATGGAAGATGCGACGAAAACGTTGGATAGCGCCAAATGCATGGAAATAGGGCGCATTTGCGCCTGCTACAATCTGCGGAAGGCCGCCCGCGCCGTCACGAGGCTCTACGATGATTTCCTGAGGCCGAGCGGCATCAGAACCACCCAGGTCTCCCTGCTTATGTCGGCGAAATTGCGAGGACCTGTCACGCTGGGCCAACTGGCAAAGATGACGGTGACCGAGCGGACTACACTCACACGAAACCTGACCGTTCTCGAGAAGAAGGGTTTCATCCGAATCGACCAGGGAAGCGACCGTAGGGAACACCAGGTGAGTCTGACGGGGCTGGGCGAGGAAGCCCTGCTTGTAGTCATTCCCTTATGGGAAAAGGCCCAGGCGCATATAGAGAAGGGGCTCGGCGAGGACCGCCTGGGAGGCCTTCTTAAAGATCTGTCGGAAATTGTCCGCCTGGTTCGCACGGCATAGAACACTGAATTTGCACCGCAGAGGCGCAGAGAGCGCAGAGAAAACAACAACGCAGATATAAATCGTTCAATCCTGTTAATAAGGTGAAATTCTCCTATGTTCCCTGTTAATCCTGTCAAAAGTTTTTCTCTGTGTCCTCTGCTGTGAATGGGCCTTTTTTTTGAATAAATACGTGCATATACACTGAGGCGAGGGGGGTTTTTCATACCACGATTTGAACGTAGGAGGAAGTTTATGCCTTGCGTAAATCAACAAGGGCAACCAAGAGGTGATTTGTCGGTTTGGCTGGAGAGCACAATTAAGGAGTTCTGCCTGGACTCTCCGGATAATTCCCTGGAAAATAAAGAAAATGACAGGGCATGGGGTGAGCCGCTCGTGGGCTTCTCAAATGGCGGAGACCCTCTCTATGAGACGATCAAGGAGGATGTCGGCTCATTTTACATGACCCCCATCGAGGTCTTCAAGAAGTCATTCCCCGATATCAAGGCCTCGGCGGACGAGCTTACAGTCATCAGCTGGATACTGCCCCAGACTCAAGCCACCAAAGCCGATAACCGCAAGGAGACCCAGTACCCTTCGGAAAGGTGGGCAAGGGCCAAACGGTATGGCGAAATCTTCAATTCGGCCGTTCGCAGGCACGTAACAGAGACTTTGAACAATGCCGGGTTCAAAGCCATCGCCCCCGTCCTTGCAACCTTTTGGTCATGGCAAGTCTCAGAACGCCGCGGTTTTGCATCAAACTGGTCAGAGCGACACGCTGCCCATGTTGCCGGCTTGGGAACCTTCGGGCTCTGCGACGGTCTCATTACTCCGATCGGCAAAGCCATGCG
>OMSV01000161.1:13788-15657 GCA_900290385.1 Syntrophobacter sp. SbD2
GCGATCACCATGAATATTGCCTTCACTTCTCCCGTGGCACATGTGGGAAATGCATAAAGCGATGCCCCGCAGGAGCAATCAGCGAACTTGGGCACGACAAGACTAAATGCTTTAATTACCTGGGGCAGGTCACATCGGAATACGTAAGAAGCCGTTTCGGGATTGAAACGGATGTTTGCGGACTGTGCCAGACCGCTGTTCCATGCGAGTCCAGGATCCCTGTAAAAGAATAGTCCGGAGGTTATGCCAATGAGTGAAAGATCCAATCTCGACTTGCCGCAACACATCCAAATGATGCTGAACGGTTCGGTTCCGCCTCCTCCCATCGCAAAGCTGATTGGTTTCAATCTCGTTTCTATCGGTTCGGGGAAGGCCGTAATCGAGTTTGAGGCTACTGAACGCCATGCCAACCCTATGGGGACCCTGCACGGAGGAGTGCTCTGTGACGTAGGCGATGCCGCGATGGGTATGGCCTATGCAAGCACGCTAAATGATGGAGAAACCTTTACGACACTGGAACTCAAGATCAATTTCCTAAAGCCCGTCTGGAGGGCTAAACTTCGGGCCGAAGCCGGCGTCGTCGAGGCGGGCAAAGTTGTTGGCCTGGTCATGTGTGACGTGTTTGACGAAAAGGGGCGGCTCGTTGCCCGAGCGAGCAGTACATGTATGACTCTAAGGGGCGAGCAGGCAGGTGGCCGATAAGATCTGGGGAGATCACAACGTATGCCAAAAACCACCATGGATAGAGAGGAGGCTTTATGTCCTATGATACAATAGCCGCAAGCGTCGAAAATCGAATCGGTATCATACAGCTCAATCGCCCCGAGGCCCTCAACGCACTGAACGATCACCTTTTGAACGAGCTTGCCGAAGCTCTGAAACATTTTCTCAAGGACGATCAAGTGCGCTGCATTATCATCGCCGGCGGCGAAAAGGCCTTCTGCGCAGGCGCGGACGTCAATGAAATGGTCTCACGCGGGCCGAAGGATATACTCGACCGATTCACGTCTTCCATATTCGGTTTGTTGCGCCACTGCCCCAAACCAGTGATTGCAGCGGTGAGCGGCTACTGCTTTGCGGGTGGGTGCGAACTGGCGCTTGCCTGCGATATGATCGTGGCGTCTGAGACTGCTAAATTCGGCCAGCCGGAAATCAATGTCGGCATCATCCCCGGAGCGGGCGGAACGCAACGCTGGACCCGCACGGCCGGCAAAGCCCGCGCGATGGAGATCATGCTTACAGGATCCCCTATCGACGCCCGCAAAGCATTGGAATGGGGAATTGTCAACCGCGTGGTGGTTTACGAAGAACTGCTCAATGAAGCAAAACGATTGGCTGCCACTATTGCTGCCAAGCCACAGCTTGCAGCCCGCATGGCCAAAGATGCTGTCCTGAAGGCCCAGGACATGCCGCTTGAAAGCGGCCTCGATTATGAGAACCGTCTTTTTGCCATGCTCTTCGGTACAGAGGACCAGAAGGAAGGGATGCGCGCTTTCCTGGAGAAACGCAAACCACAATGGAAATGAGGTTAGGACTATCAGGGGAACTCACCAGGAATGAAGGAGAAAAACCATGAGTGACCTTAGAGAAGCTGCCGAGTTTTTTCGAAACGATCTCAGGCTGAAGACGTTCCCTGTGGCGGTCAAGTTCCTGAAAAACAAAGCCGATCTCCCGGAGAAGGCACGGCGCCTTTCAAAAGCCCCCGGGAAAAGGGTTGCAATTTGCCAGGGCGTTACGATGGCCAGAAATTACGGCTGGACGGTGGGGCTTGCCAAAGAGGACGTGATATGTGTTCCGGCTGCGATCGTATTCGGTTTCAGCACGTCTTCCGACCCGCCGGCTTCCCTCGCCGGCCTGTTTTGCGAGATC
>OMSV01000019.1:0-2412 GCA_900290385.1 Syntrophobacter sp. SbD2
TGCTGCCCCCGTCCCTCTCAGAGGGGACATTAAGTCTCAAGTCCGGCGAGGACCGGTTCGCACTCAGTTTTCTCATTACGATGGATTCGGGGGCCAATGTTTGCGAAACGAGGATTTGTCCAAGTGTAGTCAGGGTTCGCAGGCAGCTAACCTACCGGGATGTAAACGAGAGGATTAATGAAGACAGCAAACTGAAAGCAATCTATGAGATTGCTTCTAGGCTCAGGCAGAAGCGGCTCGATCTGGGCGCTATCATTCTTCCGCTCCCGGAAATCCAGGTTTACGTGAACAGCGCCGGGATGATTCAGCTTGCTTACTATGACAAGGAAACCCCAAGCCAGATACTCGTGTCGGAATGGATGATCGAGGCAAACGCTGCGGCGGCAGGCTATCTCGCCCAAAGAAACATACCAGCCCTCTATAGAAATCAGGCGGAATGCAGGCCGGAAACCGAGTTCGTCCACAGCGAGCACGAAATCTTTGGAATTTATCGCCAGAGGCGCCTCTTTTCGCGGGCCGACCTGTCCACCGAGCCAAAACCGCACTGCAGCCTGGCAATCGCTCAATACACAACTGTAACCTCACCCATCCGCCGCTACTCGGACCTCATAGTACAACGTCAATTGAAACATGCCCTGGCCACTGGGACCGGACTCTATTCCAAACAGCAACTCGATGAAATGGCAGGGCAGCTTTCGCCCGCCCAGGCCAGGATTTTCACAATCCAGCGCAAATGGACCAGGTACTGGATTCTCAAGTACATGGAACAGGAAGACATAGAAAACATGAACGCGTTGGTGCTGGACAAGAATGCCCGCTACGCACACCTTCTGGTCCCGGATTTTCTTCTCGAAGTCAACGCCCAGGTGCCCGAGAATGCTAAATTCAGCCAGGGTGACATGGTAAAGATTCACATAGAAAAGTCGATTCCGCGCGAGGATGTACTGAAGATACAGATACTGGAAACTCCCGCCAGGTGAGCAGTGAGCAGTGAAACGGGAAGCGGGAAAGGCCAATTCCACCGCAGAGGCGCAGAGCACGCGGAGAGGGAGGAGGGAAGAGTAAAGCAAGGTGGCGTCCCGCTAGGAGCGGGACGCCACCTTGGATTGATTTAAACAGTTGCTTCGGACCACTTGAGCCAACCGGCTCGCAATTTAAACACCACTACGATCGCAACCCGGCATCAGGCTTCAAACGTGTAGCCCACTTCACCGTGCTGAGACAAATCGAGACCTGTCGATTCATCCTCTTCGCTTACCCTCAAGCCCATAGTTGCATCAAGTATCTTAAGAATGATGAAGGTGACCACGAAAGAGTAAACCCAGGCAGATACTACTGACAACGCCTGGATGCCCACCTGCCCAGCGTTTCCGAAAAAGAGTCCGTCACCGCCGGCGGCATTGATAAGCTTTGAGGCAAAAAACCCGGTAAACAATGCGCCCAGAGTCCCGCCAATCCCGTGAACGCCGACCACATCCAGCGAGTCATCATAGCCGAACTTCGGTTTCAGACAGCACGCTCCGTAGCATACCGCACCGGCAAAAATCCCGAGAAGCATCGCCGGGAGCGGCCCGATAAATCCGGATGCCGGAGTAATGGCGACAAGTCCGGCAACCGCACCGGATGCAGCGCCAAGAGCGGTAGGCTTACCTCTGTGCATCCATTCGACGAACATCCAGGACATGGCTGCGGTACCGGTCGCAATGTGCGTAACCACAAAGGCCGAAGTCGCAAGCGCACCCGAGGCCACCGCGCTGCCCGCGTTGAACCCGAACCATCCAAACCACAGTATACAGGCCCCCAGTATGGTCAGTGTAAGGTTATGCGGCGCCATAATTTCAACCTGGTATCCCTTTCTTTTTCCCAGGACCAGTGCGCAGGCTAGCGCAGCAACACCGGAGCTTATATGAACAACGAGACCTCCGGCGAAATCAAGTGCCCCCATTTCTTTGAGCCAGCCGCCGGTTCCCCATACCCAGTGAGCGAGCGGATCATATACAAGGGTTGCCCAAAGCACCATGAACACGAGGTAGGTGCTGAATTTGAACCTTTCGGCAACGGCCCCTGAAATCAGAGCAGGGGTTATTATGGCGAACATCATTTGAAATATCATATATGCCTGATGAGGGACGGTGGGCCCATAGTCGGCGTTTGGCTCGAACCCGACGCTTTTTAGACCCGCCCAGTCAAGATTGCCGATAAAGTGCCCGATGTCGGGCCCAAACGACAAAGAGTAGCCGAAAAGAACCCATTGAATCGTTATTATGCCCATGGCGACAAAACTGTGCATAATGGTCCCAAGGACGTTTTTACGCCGGACCATTCCTCCGTAGAACAGCGCAAGACCGGGGGTCATCAGTAAAACGAGGGCCGAAGAAGTAAGGAGCCAGGCTGTGTCACCGGTGTCGATTT
>OMSV01000019.1:2422-2905 GCA_900290385.1 Syntrophobacter sp. SbD2
CGGTGTCGATTTTCGCCGGGGCCTCCGCCGGAGCTGCGGCCGTTTCGGCCGCCTGCGCCAACTTTACCGGCGCGGCGGCTTGTTGGGCAAAAGCAGTGTTTGCCATTAATGCCAGGAAAACAAGAATCAAAGCCACCAACAATTTCTTCATATCATTTCCTCCGGATCTCTAAACGAGTTACAAAAGGGTCGCTCCCCCAATGAATCACTAAACTCTAAAGGGCTTCCGGACCTGTTTCTTTGGTCCTGATGCGCATGACATCACTTACGGGCGATAAAAAGATTTTCCCATCCCCGATCTTTCCGGTGTAGGCCGCCTTTTGGATTGCCTCCATCGCCTGTCCCGCCAGTTCATCGGGAACCACGGTCAAGATGAGCAGCTTCGGGACGAAATTAACCTTGTATTCCGCTCCCCTGTAAAGTTCCACATGCCCCTTCTGGCGCCCGAACCCCTTCACTTCGCTGACCGTCATTCCCTGGATA
>OMSV01000084.1 GCA_900290385.1 Syntrophobacter sp. SbD2
TTACTGCTTGCTTGCCGCCACTCACACAGGTGCGACTTTCGACGAACCAACATATTTGCTTCGAGGCCTCGAAGGCTGGCATCTGGGCGGTTGCGGGGCCTTGACAGAACTCGGGACAATGCCCCTGCCGGTCGATGTGACGACATTGCCGCTATACGTTTGGGAGTTGTTGCGAGGCCAGCGTTTTGATCAGCTTTCGGAATTCCACCGGATGCTGCCCGTGGCGCGCGCCGGGACCCTGGTGTTTTGGTGGGCGGTGTTGTTTTACGGTTGGAGGGTGGGATGGGTCCTCGCCGGACCCTGGGGAGGGCGGCTGGCCGTGGTGATGCTGGCCTGTGGAACCGTCCCTGCCGGCCCACGCAAGCCTCGCAACAACCGATATGGCCATTACTGCCTGCATGCTCGCGCTGGTATATCATTTCCGTGAGGGGCGAACATCGGGGTGGGGGTTACGTGTGGGTCTTCCGTCCCTCTTGTTCGGACTGGCCCTGCTGGCTAAAGCCTCGGCACTGGTACTGGGCCCTTTATGCTTACTGGCGCTCGAATTGGATCGACTGGGGCGCAAACAAGCCTTCACTGTCCCGGCAAATGGTTCGGTGGTGCAAGTGTTTAGGCGACTAATCGCAGAACTTGGCCCGTTTCGCCGCGATATAACGCAGATTTTTTGTTTGGGATTTCTCATGATGCTTATCTATTTATGACTGGGGCCAGGGGATCGGGGAACTCAGGGACTGGCAGCAGCGAAATGGCGTCGAGAACCTGGATGTCTGGTATTTCGGCACCGATCCGGATCGGTTAAAGGGACCTTTACATCTGGTTTCAATGTGGGATGGCGGCTTCCAGGGGCCGGATGATTTTATTGCACGGTTTCGTGGACGCTATTTGGCTGTCGGTACAACATATCTATATGGCGGCTATATCATCGAAAATCCTAATAAGGGGCAACGCCTTGAAAAATCGGCACTGATAGCTATTCGCTATCTCAGGACCATACAACCCGTTGCCCGCACAACGACATTTCTGATCTATGATTTCACCGATGAGCGCAAATTAGGCGCGCAATGATCTTTAATGCTCGTGAACGTGTTCACCCTTAAGCTTTTCATGACCAGGGTGATCATGATCGTGTTTCCCGTGCTCACCATCGTGGGAATGACCTTCGTGTCCTCTCCCGTGTTCGTGCTGATGCGCGTGAGCATGGTCGTGTTCGTGCCCGTGCTCGTGAGAGTGGTCGGCATCACCATGCCGGTGGTCATGAGAGTGGCTGTGAGCATGTATGTGTTTATGATCGTGACTGTGTTCGTGTTTTTCGTTCATGTCGATCCCCCAACGCAAATGGTTCAATTCGAATGATGATCATCCTTTCATTCAGGTAGGTCTACCGGAGCATGTCGTCAAGTCCCCGAATAGTTGTTTCTTTATTGAAAAGCTGCTTTAGCGGGCATTCCAGCCGGAAACGCCCAATCGTAAAGAGCTTTGCCAAACGTGTGGCGCCGAGGCAAGCCTCCGCTTCTATTGCTCAAAAAAACCAGTCGTTGAGGCCTCATCGATCACCTTTCCCTCTATTGCATGCTGAAAGTCGGCCAGAGTTGCGTTGGGTTTAAGATCCAGCCTGGTATCTTTCAGGGCGTAGATAGTTATGACATACGCATGAGGGCCCGTGCCTTTCGGAGGTTGCGGCCCGCCATATCCGGCGTTGCCGAATGAATTTCTGATCTCGAGCGCGCCTGGCGGAATATTCTTGCCCGAGGCCCCTTCAGGCAAAGAGGTTGCATCCGGCGGAATATTTATCACCATCCAGTGTACCCAGTTTCCGGCAACCGGATGATGATCCACGATAGACAATGCGAATGATTTCGTGCCATCGGGCGCTCCTGTCCATTTCAAGGGAATGGAAATATTATGTCCTCCGGCGGCAGGTCGCGCATAAAGGTTGGGAATGGTCCCCCGGTCCTTGAAGGCAGGGGATAAAAGCTGCATCGCAGCAGCCGATGGCAAGGGGGCTGTTATCAGCAAAATGGTGGCGGCGAAAAGCGCAACCGTGAGTATCCTATTCATTTGGACCTCCTTAAGGCAGTTTACACAATTCATTTAATTATCGAAAAAGTAAGCTTGAGGTCAGGATTTAGACCCACAAATGCCTCTGTATACGCAATTCTCTTCGCAGGCCCTGCCTTCCTTGATCCAGACTGGTGACACGTCCCCTCCAAAGATTGAATTGAGCGCGGAGCCGGCGTCCTTCTCCCAGTCTTTTAGAAAGGGGCCGTGTTGTTCGGCTGGATCGAACAAGACATGGTGTTTCATGTTTCCCGGAGATCTAAGTTCGATGAAGCCTGCCCCGCAGTTTTCATTGGCTTTAAGCGCGCCGGTGACATTTCCCCTTGACAGCGCGAGCAGATATGCCGGGAGCTGAGGCTCATTATTCTTATCGATTACCTCGTCCCTGCGGGGAATCCTGCCGGTCTTGTAATCCCAGCAGATAAGGCCCTGTTGGGGGTGTGAATCGATCCTGTCGAGCCGCCCCTTGAGGCGGGTCTCGCAACCATCTATTTCCAGGTCGTCGAATGGCCTTTCTACGGCCACCCATGACCAGCCTTCCAGCATTCTCTCCCATTCGGCGTGCAGCCACTTTAACAATAGACCGGGGCGGTCGGGTTTCCCTATCAGCCGCTCGATCTCGACTGTCCAAACTGCGCGAGACAGACGGGGCCCGATGGCGCCGGTTATGGTCTTTTTCAAAAGATCTGACAAAGCTTCGAATTCCAGCTCGGGTTCTGCGAATTTTTCTATTGCGCGTAAAACGAAAGAGGCCAGGATCCCATGGACGTTTTGACCCCGTTCACGTGCCGGGATTCCCGGCTCGAATTCGTCAAGCTCTTCGAGGCCAAGAACATAGCGGAAGAAATACCGGGCCGGGCAGACCAGCGCTGACTGCAATTCGGTGACCGAAATCCGGTCGGCTATAGGGAGCGGTTGGATTTGGAACTGGGACCGATTTGGTTCGCAAGTAGCCTTTGCGCTTTCAATGGGAGCCCAAGGGCTGGTTTTCACAATACTCTGCTGCACCCACCGCGCCCGCTGCATAGCCGGAAGGCTATGCTTCCAGGGTATTACAGGATCGATATTTTTCTCGCCATCTTCTGTCCAGAAGGGCGAGGGGATGCAGATTCCACCATCTTTTGAAGCGGGACGGCTCTGGACGATCCGGGGAGCGGCCGCGAGAAAATTCTTATAAAGGTGGCGCGCAAAGGCGAACTGGCTCTCGATAGTCCCGCCAAGCACCTGCTGGCGTTCCGAAGAGCTAAGCAGGGGGAGTGGTCTCACTGGCTGTGGGAAAGATCCTGAAAGCAGGCCGGGAATGAATATCTTGCTAAAAGAGAGCCCACGGGCATCGAGCCTGCCGAGTACCTGGATTCCCGCGTCCTCGAACCCGCTCTTCTGGACCCGCACGCGGCTTGCCGCGGCGGTCAGGAACTCAAAAAATTCGTTTGCGCTCAGGCTGGTTTCGCCAAAGACCGTTTCGAACTCGGATATTATTTGAATCAGGTTGTCCCATGCAATCCGGTCCAGTTCGTTGGCGAGCACCGGAAACTGGAGGGCCGTCCAGATGCGGCGCAGGGTCTCCACCCACCTTGAAACTATTTTTGCGCCAGCCTCCAGAAACGGAGCTATAGCAGCCCTGATCCCGCTGCACCCATCGGGAAAGATTTCTTCAGCCGAATCGCGAACAGCCTCAAGCAAAGGGTCGATTCCATTTTCGACGCCCTTTTCACGCCAGATCCTGTCCCAGAGGCTCAGACGCCGGTTCCACCGGGAGAATGAACCATAATATGGGGAGCGCAGAAAAGTGAATAGGTCATTGCGCTTTTCACCGCCCAGGGCGCAGCGGATCGGAAGCACTGCGGCATTGTACAGCCCCTGGCCGCACAGGTTCCGGTCAGGCAGAAGATTGTAGGCTGCCCATTGCGCCCTGATAGGCTCTCCGAGTATATCCTTGAGCCGGTTTGAAATAGCCGGGCTGTAGAATTCGGAATCGCACACCACGACCGCAATGTCATGAGGCGCATGTTCTTTTGTCGCTATCAGCAGGTTCTCCATAAGGCCGGTTATTTCCTGCTCTGGATCGGAGTAAACCAGACGATCCGGCTGGGCCTCACCCGCAGGCAGGGCGAAAAACACTGCCCCGGCTTTTTTTTGCAGCTCTTCCAAAAGGTATTTTTCCCAGTGGCCGGCAAATTCGAAGCCAACGAAGGCCATTCTGCTCAAAGTTGCTTTTCGTTCAAGCCCCGGGATGCAGAGGGCGATTTTTTCGGGCAGCTGCGCGGGGTGAAACAGTCTCCTGTGCGCAAGCCTCTCGTCAAAGGATCGCCAGATCTTTCGCCTCCATCCAATCATCGGGCCGGACTCCTGGCCTCCTGACGGATCTATTGCAAATCTCAAGCACTGCTCAAAGCTCTCATCGAGCAGGTGAATCAGATCGACTTCAGGGGCCGGTGGTTCAGGCGGGGGCGTCTCATCCAGACTGTCTTTCAAAAATTGCCATCTTAAAAAAGAGGATGAGGCCGGCAGCTCCTCGGGCCACAGTTGCGTCCAGAAGTCCTCCATCCATCGGTTCAGGGTGAAGATCCTCGGGGTATCCCACGCGGGTTTCCCCTCTTCGATTCGTTTTAATCGAAATTGCCGCTTTATCTGGTGGACAAACCTCTCGGTCTCGGCCAAAACCGTATAGCCCTCTTCAAGAAGAACGAGCAGCCTGTTCTGGAGATCCTGGTTGGTCATCTTAATTAGTTTCCATCCGGAAAGGGTCCTTTTCCGCCTTGGCGGCGTCAATCTTCGGTCTTGCTTGTGCGGCGTACCCACGTACGCCTCCGCGCAACCCCTCGATTTCCTTGCCATGACGGAAAATGCCTCCTTTTCGAATCGGAAACAGCCAGCGTTCCATCCGGAGTTTCCGGATGGACGCTAGTCCAGCCCCATGAGACATCCTTAAACCATTAAAAGGCCTGCAGGGTGGACGGTCGGCGGGCTGAAGGCGGCGGCAGGTCTCAACCAATCAGCAGGATTTCAGTCGACAGAGGAAAAAACCCACGAGTTGTGGGGTACGGTACTAACGGAGCAGCGATATGATTTGAAACTTTGAAGGAGACAGGATGAAAGACACACTGCAGCCAGGCCTTGCTTTCGAATTTAGCTTCCGTATCCCCGAGGAAAAAACAGTGCCGCACCTTTACCCCGAATCTCCCGAGTTTCAGTTGATGCCTCGGGTATTTGCAACGGGCTTCATGGTTGGGTTGTTCGAGTGGGCCTGCATCCAGGCAATCAACCATCACATCGATTGGCCCGGCGAGCAGACGGTGGGAGTTTCCATAAACGTGACCCACATCGCGGCAACTCCGCCAGGGCTTACGGTTACCGTAAAAGGAAAGCTCGAAAAAGTGGAGGGACGTAAGCTCACCTTTTCTCTGGCTGCTGATGATGGTATCGAAAAAATCTCCGTGGGGTCACACGAGAGATTTGTGATTGATGCCGCCAAGTTCAACAGCAAAGCAGCATCCAAAGCTTCTCGCGCATTGCTCAGTAACGTCCCTTAGGGCTTCTCAGTAAATAAGCCTCTTAGGGATTGCGCCGGATTTTGAGACTGATTTGGTCGCGAAGATTGAACGCAACCGCAGGCGTAGCTAGTAATACTAGGTTATGTATTTAAGATGTATCAAATAGTGGGAACTGCGTGCAACACCA
>OMSV01000002.1:0-560 GCA_900290385.1 Syntrophobacter sp. SbD2
CTTGGCGCGACCAGGTCCGCATCGACCAGGCGGCGGTCAATGCCTATGTGGGCGGTGAGCTTGTCCCCCATGGCGGAGCCGGCGGCAAGCGAAAGGGCTTCGACATCAAGACCGAAGTAATCGACCTTTGCCCCACCCAGTGCATGGAATATGACGGCAAATCGCTCAAGATCTACGACGAAGACTGCGTTCGCTGCATGCACTGTATTCGTGTAATGCCGCGGGCTCTTCGGCCGGGTCTTGACAAGGGAGCAACGATCCTGGTGGGCGCCAAAGCACCCATTCTCGACGGTGCACAGCTTTCGAGCGTTGTTATTCCGTTTATCAAAATGGAGTCGCCCTACACCGAGTTCAAGGGCTTCGTCGAAAAAATGTGGGATTGGTGGATGGAGGAAGGCAAGAACCGTGAACGCCTTGGTGAGACCATTCAGCGCCTCAGTCTGCGCGAATTTCTCAAGGTGTGCGAGCTTGAACCCGATCCACGCATGGTGAATACCCCGAGGTTCAATCCCTACATTTTCTACGATCCGGCGGCAGTTCCCGGTGGCTGGGAGCATGAT
>OMSV01000002.1:570-1432 GCA_900290385.1 Syntrophobacter sp. SbD2
CGAGGTTCAATCCCTACATTTTCTACGATCCGGCGGCAGTTCCCGGTGGCTGGGAGCATGATGGCGCTGCGTTCCGTCAACGGCATCAAGCTTAGGAGGTCTAAAAGATGGCTTTTGATCCGAACAATCTCATGAAAGATCGCATTACCGATATTGGTCCCCCAAGATATGACAAGCACTTCCCGCCCGTTATCAAAGAGAATTTCGGTAAGTGGAAATACCACGAAATCCTGGAGCCGGGCGTTTTAATGCACGTCTCTGAATCCGGGGCGGAAGTCTACTCGGTCCGCATTGGTTCAGCCCGTCTTATCAGCGTCGATTACATCCGTGAAGTATGCAATATGGCCGATAAGTACTGCGCCGGATACCTGCGCTGGACAACCAGAAACAACATCGAGTTTCTGGTAAGCGACAAGAGCAAGCTTCAGCCGCTGCTGGCCGATTTGCGCAGCCAAGGCAACTGGTTTCCCGTCGGCGGGACTGGAAACTGCATCACCAATATCGTCCATACCCAGGGTTGGGCTCACTGCCACACCCCGGCCATAGACGCCTCCGGCGTCGTCAAAGCTGTAATGGACGAGCTTTACGATTATTTCGGAAGCCATAAGCTGCCCGCGCAGATTCGCATAGCCCTGGCGTGCTGCCTAAACATGTGCGGGGCTGTTCACTGTTCCGATATCGCCATTCTTGGGGTTCACAGAAAACCCCCCTTCGTCGAGCATGACCGTGTCCAGAACGTGTGTGAAATTCCTCTGGTAATCGCTGCATGCCCGACGGCTGCAATCAAGCCCAAAAAGGTCGGCGAGCTCAAGAGTATCGAAATCAACAACGACCGGTGCATGTTTTGCGGAAACTGCTACAC
>OMSV01000002.1:1442-2626 GCA_900290385.1 Syntrophobacter sp. SbD2
CCCGCCGTTACGAGCGAATCGGCGAGTGGATAAAAAGGATCGGCTGGGAGCGTTTCTTCGAGAAAACCGGCCTGGAGTTCGGCCATGAGCACATTGACGACTACCGTCTGGCCATGACTACCTGGAGGACGACGACCCAGTTCAAGTTTTAGTAAAATTTAGGTCATATAAGTCTCGTTGGACTTATATGACCTAATTCTTGTTTGGATGAAATATGGAAGTTAACCGACCGCGCCTGATTGTGGCGGCTTTGCGAGGGGGCGCCGGAAAAACGCTTATCTCCGTGGGGCTTAGCGCCGCATGGAAGCGCCATCTTGGATTGCGTATCGTCGCCTTCAAGAAGGGGCCCGATTATATTGACGCGGGCTGGTTGAGCGCGGCTTCGGGCGGTCCCTGCTACAATCTTGACCCGTTTCTCATGAGCCCCGAGCAGATCCTGCGCTCATTTGTCATGCGCTCCGCAAGAGCAGACGGGAGCCTGATTGAAGGAAACCGAGGTCTCTACGACGGAGTTGACGCAAACGGCAGCTATTCGACTGCCGAGCTTGCAAAACTTCTAAGGTGCCCGGTTGTGCTGGTTTTGGACGCAACAAAGGTGACGCGCACGGCCGCCGCGATGGTGCTGGGATGCCAGAGGCTTGATGCCGACGTGAACATCGCCGGAGTCATTTTGAACCAGGTGGCTGGAAAGCGCCATGAGCAGGTGCTCAGAGAATCAATCGAGCAGTGGTGCGGGGTCCCGGTCTTGGGTGTGGTCCCAAGGCAAACACGCAATTTCTTTCCCGAGCGCCATCTCGGACTGGTTCCGCCCGAAGAAGCCCAAGACAGCCTGGAAGCCCTCTCGGTTGCTGCGGCTAAAATGAGTGAGCACCTCGATCTCGATGCGCTCTGGAAATTGGCGGCTGCGGCCCCTGCTCTGGGTTGCCCTATGCCAACTGCGGCGCCTGTGATTAGCCGTGGTTCGGTTAGGATTGGTATAATCCGGGATTCCGCATTCCAGTTTTACTACCCGGAGAATTTCGAAGCGCTCGAAGAACGAGGCGCATCTCTTGTCTGGATTTCCAGCCTGGAGAATGAGGCTTTGCCTGAGGTCGATGCGCTCTACATTGGCGGGGGATTTCCGGAAACCCATCTGGAGAAGCTTGCCGCCAATGAGGTGCTTCGCGATTCAGTCAAATCAGCCG
>OMSV01000002.1:2636-5456 GCA_900290385.1 Syntrophobacter sp. SbD2
CGATTCAGTCAAATCAGCCGTGGAGGCCGGCCTGCCGGTCTATGCCGAATGCGGCGGCCTGATGTTTTTGTGTCGTGGAATTCGTCATCAGGAAAAACTCTATCCGATGGTGGGTGTGTTTCCATTCGAGATAATTCTTGGGACAAAACCGCAGGGGCACGGCTATACGGTTATGGAGTGCGTCAATCCTAATCCGTTTTACCCGAAAGGAACGATTCTTCGGGGACATGAATTCCATTATTCGAGAATTGCCGGCCGGCTCGACCCCGGCTCCTTCCCCTTCGTCTTCAGGCTGAATAAGGGGCACGGAATCGTGGCGGGCTGGGACGGCATATGCTATAAGAACGTCCTTGCGGGCTACTCGCATTTGCACGCGGCCGGAAACGAGCTTTGGGCCGATGCAATGATAGCCGCCGCGGGATCATATAAGAGGCTTAAAACATCAATTTCTGGTGATTGCGGGTTGGACCGGGTCCGGCCCGAATCTCAGAGCATCCCCACGGGTTATTGAAGGAGGTACTTAATGAGCCAGATTGAATTTAAAGGCAAGACTTTTGAGGTGGACGAAGACGGCTTCATTGCCAGCTTCGACACATGGTGCCCGGAGTGGGTCGATTACGTAAAGTCTTCCGAGGGTATCAACGATCTCACCGATGAGCACTGGCAGGTGATTCACGTGCTCCAGGATTACTACAGGAAGCATGGGATCGCTCCTATGGTCCGGATCCTCACCAAGGTCACCGGCTACAAGCTCAAGTACATCTATGAGCTGTTTCCATCGGGACCGGGCAAGGGCGCATGCAAAATGGCCGGACTGCCCAAACCGACCGGCTGCGTTTAGATCGAGCTACGGATGGATGGTTCGGCTGAAGTTGAGCAGCGGCATGGATTGAGGAACGAAGCGTGGTGGATGTTCTGAAAACCGGGCCCCAGTCTGCTGATACCGGTTAAATTCCGGCATCTTGCAGCTGTTGGCTGCGGGCCATCCTGCTTCGATCCTGGCTTGCCTGTGTCCGCTTGACACGAGTCCTTTGACGCGAATCAGCGAACGCTCCGTGGTTCACCCACGCACTACGCCAGCGGGGAGCGGGGAAAAACGAGATAAGGGGACAGCGAGAGATGGAGACATCTCCCCGTCTCCGAGAAATTCCCTGCTCCCTGCTGCCCCCGGTTTCACCCATTGCCCCATCAGCCGCTCATCATTTTTTCTTTTCACACTGACAAAAGCAGTGTAAAAGAATTTTGGCAAAGTTTTGCATTTTTATTCACGCATGGGCTGCTCTCGGCTGTGCATGGCATTGGCGCCCCCGTGCCGAGGCGGTTTGTGGCCCCCCACATGCGGGATGTATTTTGTTGCTATTTCCGGCTTGACTTTAGGTTTGGATGGGGATACGAAAAGGCCTGTCAGTTAAGCGGAAGCAACGGGATTGATAACAATTCCTGAAGCGGTTCTGCCCGAATTTTCTAAACTCTAGTGGAGGAAAAAATGAGCTTCAAAGTAACGATTGACAAGGACAAGTGCACTGGCGACGCCGAATGTGTAGATGTATGCCCCGTCGATGTATACGAGCTTGTAGACGGCAAGGCCGAACCGGTGAATGAGGATGAGTGCCTGGGCTGCGAAAGCTGTGTGGAAGTCTGCGAACAGGGCGCAATCACAGTGGAAGAAGTCTAGTTTGCCCTCGCCACTGGACCGGGTTCCATCCACAAACAAGCCGCTTGACTCGATTGGAGCAAGCGGCTTTATTGTTGGCTCACGGCAAGAACTCGACAAACGCTATAGCGTCCGGGGCAGGCGCCGGCAGGTATTGTCCCGGCGTTATGAAAATCATGCAAAAAAGCCCACGCGTTTGCCGTGGGCTTTTTCCATGATTCAAACTTTGCGTGGGAACTACTCTTATTCTTTTGCACCCGGATGGCATCCGGCGCAGGTGGTAGGGGCCTTGGTGTCCGGTTTTTCCGCCTTCATCTTCTTGTGGCAGGGCTGACAATTTGTGTGAAATGCGGTCTTGAGGTTAAGTTTCTTCTGATCCGGGGGAAGTTTCATCTCGCCCTGGATAGTCGCTTCGGTGTGGCATTTCTCGCATTTTTCGACCTTGTCGCCTTCTTTCCACGTATTAACGCCATCTTTTTTGATATGATGGCACTGGTCACAGGCAACCTTGTATTCCTGCGAATGCTTCTTGTGGCTGAACTGCACGGGCGTCTTGGTCATTGATGGCCAAATCGCCGGTTTAAGGGTGATTGTCTCGGGCGCCTGCTGGGCGGCCAACGCCAGCAACGCCGCTGAGAAGATGAATACAGCCGCAATGGCCAAACACGAGACTAACCTTCCTTTTTTCATTCCGGGCTCTCCTCCTTTTGTTCTTGCCTTGCCAGCTAAATGTCACAAAACAGCTCGTAAACCAAAGTACACGAAGAAAAATCCAGTCAAGCCAACGGGCATCCTAGTGAAATTTTTCCCTTAACGCAAGCAAATTTGTAACGGCGGCAAATTCGTCGACAGCAGTTCTAGGAGAGCAGAAAACGGATATGCGATGGGCGCGTGAAACACCAAAAGCTTGCCGTTATGAGGCCGTGAGGCGCCGGCGCAAGGACACGGCGATATTCGATTGCACGACACGGCAAAATGATTAAAGTCAACTCGAATCGTTGCGAAGCCATTTGCGCCGCTTTGGCCGCTTTATTGCAAATTAACGAGCCCCGCGGAGGGCCATCATGCAATTTCAGAAGCTCTATTTTAAGAACGCGGATGGAAAACGGCTCGCCGCTCGCCTGGACCTGCCGCTCGACGAGAAGCCAACCGCTTTTGCCGTCTTT